>CALZGI010000001.1 GCA_945786855.1 Thermodesulfovibrionia bacterium
CGATTTATCAGCTCATCAAGAAATTCTCTCGAGAAGTCTACTGCCCGTACTTTTGATTTAAATCTGTCCGCCAGCAATAGTGCTCCCGCACCAGCACCGCAGCCGATATCAGCTATACGTGGATTTGCCGGTAACTCTTTAATCAGCGAAAGTATATGATTCGAATAGTTTGTATCACCTGGGCCTTGTCTCTCCAGACCAAGATGTAATTTGATAAGTGCCTGAATATATTTCTCATGCTCTTCCATTTAAGTAGTTCTCTTTCTCTAATTTGATACATTAATCTACTTTATTGGTAACTTCAACTACGCGTTAATTTTCCATTCAATTAAATTCAAAGGATATTTCACATTAATCCTTAACACGGGAAGTCCTTGTAGACTAAAAGCTGCACTTGTCAGTCTTTTCTTGTCCGTGATGATTTCAGTCGGTAATTTGTTTGTGCGTTATGCATGTTTGCAAGCCTGACCCCCCGTGCACCTGTCTATATCTGAAGAATGGAGCCCTGACACCACCCACAGTTGTAGTACGTTGCGTCACTGATCCCATGTTTTCGGCAGAGGTCCATCACCTTCATACCCGCTTCGGCTTCCTGCAAAATCCGTATAATCTGCTCCTCCGTGAATCTCTTCTTCATTCGTGCCTCCTTCTTGAGTGTTTTTATTCTACACTCTAACTACTCGTGGCACAATTTTCGGGGGGGGGTATTCCCCAGCATATAAAACCTAGTTTTGAATGATTGCCTTTTTGCAATAAGCAGGAGAGTTAGCCTTACTAGCATTTCCTGCAACGGACTTCCAAATTTCATAAAAATTTCTGGTATGTACATTACCTATACTTGTATATTCGAAAGGGCATGGACGGACATCACCATTTTCACTAATCACAATGCTTGTTTTACCACACGTACATTGTGATAATAGAGCTATGTTTAATTCAGGGAATTGGCTCTGATATTTATTTAATGAATTCTCGAGATATTCTATATCATTTGCATCAAGGGACTCGAAGGTAGAGGCAGCACCTAGTATTCCAGTTTTCCTGAAAGGACTGATATAACACTCACGAACGTTTAAGTCTTGCATGAACTTCGGCAATAACTGTATTTCCTTTACATTATCTTTATACGCAGTCCAAACCATACCCACTCTTGGTATATTTGCCTGCATAGCACTTTCGATAGCACGTGTAGATACTGAGAACATCCCTGTACCACGAGATGCATCATGTGAGGATGGTCTAAGGCCATCAAAGCTTACCTCGATCTGATTTAGTCCAGAATCAGATAACTTTTTTGCTCTTTCGGCAGTTAACTCAAGCCCGTTACAAATTATCTTAACGAATACACCATTCAACTTAAAGTTTTCTACTATTTTTTCTATATCGGGCCTCATGAGTGGCTCGCCCCCTAACAGGCACACATAAAACATTCCTGCATCAACGAGCTGCTTCACAATTCTTAATGCCTCTTCAGTGGACGGACCATGCCCGGTAAAGCTCTTCAGGTAGCAGGTCTTACATCTTAAATTACAGACAGAGCAAATTTCCCATAAACAATACCATGGAATTAATGGTTGTCTCAGTTGAAATTGAGTAACAGGCGCAGGAAATTCTTTGACGATTTTTTCTTTCTGACATGCCGACTGTTCGATCATTGACGTCATTTTAATAAATCCTAGGCTACGCAACCGCCTGATAAATGGGACCACCTCATCACTTCCAAATATTCTCTGGGCCTGTGATCGAATTTGGCCGATCGGTTCACCATTTATTAAGGAACGCCAAACAAGACTGCCATATGGTCCTAGGGTTAATAGCGGATTAATATTACTCATTATTTGTGTGTTAAACAAAACGAACAGATCAGGAGATTCTTCATGCCATTTAATATGGTTGCCAGCAATGTATGGAACAGTTCTATCAAAGTCAAATTTTTTTATTGCCGTTATTGAAGACGTTTCTTTTTTCATTGCAAACCCATCTGACAAGAGAAGCTGCATTATATCATCTTTAAAATTAGGCACTTTATCGTAGCACCATTTCATCCACAGTTCAGAATTTTGTGGATTAAGAATATGAGTTTGTTTCGTAGACTGGTGAATCAGTATTAAACCGTCACTAGTACCATCTTTTAGCACAAGTACATTTGGTGATTTAACAAAAGAATAATTGTTCATTATTAAATGATTACAGAAATTCGATATCCCCGTGCGGGGTGTGAAAATTAGTAAAAACTAAGCGTGAATTAACTTTGACGCCTTCAGTTGCCAACCACGATATGAATTGTCTTAGATTTGAGCGATTCATGAATGATGTCAAGTGCCCAAGTTTAATGTGAACGGTACTGGGAATGTTGACTCTCAACGCTCGAATTTTTTTGCCCAATTGTACTCGAAGATCATAGATATGATTTTCGCAGGGATACCCAATGGCAATCAAACGTCCGCGATAAGTAAGAATCAATCCGCTTAAACGAACAACTATAGGCTTATTGCAACTTTTCTGAATAATATCGGTGGCTTTTTCCTTTTCACGAACAGTAATCATAGCAATGTTAGTATGTTCAAAATGAGACCGATTTACTAAGGTTATATGATAGCTTTCAGGCGGCACAAAGGCGAAAGATGATTTCGACTGCTTGTTTAGCTTTGAGGCGTACTCATCAACCATCCTCGATAAGAGCCATAAGCGTTTTTCATCCGATTTTTGTGGAAGCCTGCAACCCAATGCAATTCCCGTTGGTTTGTAGGCTTTGCTTAGTAAAAATGACATCTCACCTGATGATTGACTTAGTTTCTTTGCTGAATTTCTTATATCTTCTTTACTTAGTCCTTTACTGAAGCACTCTCGAACAAGATATGTATACCGGGCTCGGCATATGACATCCGGATCTTTTGTTCTTGTTAGCTTCACTTTAACGGGAGCTCCTCTTCTATCACCCATAGGTCATTTGGAGATGGTCGTGACATTACTGCAATTCGATCAACATCTATAATTGATTTTTCCCCGGCTACAGGAAAGTCTCTTTCGAGTTCCTCCCGGTGTAAGCTCATTTCTTGAGATTCAACATTAGTTAATAGCGTGAAATGAGGAGAATATCGCTTGAGGATGTAAGGAGCCCTGTATCTATTGATCATTAATTTAGCACGCTGGAGATCCTCATCGCGATCTAATTTTGCTAATTTCAATGTATAATTCGATGCTACAGAACGACGATATACGCGATGAACTATCTCGTGATGCAAGGCCTCTAAACTCCCACTGGGGTCATCGATAGCGATTGAAATGCTTGTTTGATTTGGGAAAGATGTTTTAAGTTGTAGTCCCGATATGCTGAAACATGATATCTGTTTCGTAAGATATTCAACCTCTTTCATAGCATATTTCATTTCATTTTCATTGAGAAAATATAAAACATCACATATCGTTAAGTGAAACCCGTAATCGCTGGCTGTACCAACTAGATCAGCCCATTGAGATTCTATTTTTCTTTTCCGTCGGATATCATAGCCCAATATATTTGAGCCGTATCTGTAAAAATTTGAATCCTCAGCTGGAATGAAAAATAGAGCAAAACTGTGCAACTCATTTAAATCATGTCCTTTTCGCTTACGATATTTAAAGACATGTTCAACTCTCTGTGCCCTTTTTTCAATAAGTTTACGATGCTCATCAAGAAAATTAATAAAATCCTTGTGGTTAGGTGAATGTCCCGAAAATTGCAATACCGGGCTGAAGTTTCCCAAGGTGGCATAGCCATAAGGGTAAATGAAATAATTATCATCTACGATTAGTAAAGCAAAGGTTGGGTAATTTGAAAAAAGGTAAAGAATCAGGTTTTCTGGACAGTCTAAGTCATTCCAGTCTTGTAACATGCTTTCGAGGTGATTGCATAATCCTTCGTAACCGACGCGAGGTTTAGTTTTCCCTAGTTCTTCTTCTATGAGACGAGATTCAACTGCAGGACTTTCAGGGTCAGCTAAATATATTTTGAGTTCACATTCACCACTTTTCGCTCTTTTAAAAGCTTCCTCTCGAATTGTATCACTTTGAATAATGTTTAGCCCTGTTCCAACAAGTGTGATATGTTTTGCATTGCTTACTAGTTGGCTGAAATACTTATAAAAGTCAGAGTCTTCACTTTTAGCAAAAATGCGCACGTCTCTGGATTTGGGAATTATTAAATCCTCTTGAATATATTTTTCATAGTCTTTTATAATGTCTGGCCAAAATTTTTCGAATAATATGTTGAGGTCCTCAGACGCCAATTTTTTTTCAGTTTTATCATTAATGTCCTTTAGTAATGTATTTATGTCCAATTCAGTAAATCGTCTATGCTGAAACTGGGCGAGTGGTCCTTTCACATCACTTATTTTTAGATCCCCGAGAAGTAGTCCGCATAAAGAACTGTCATCGAATTTTGATAAAGCACCCGCTTCAAATAACAACCAAGGTTCATTAATGTTTTGTGAAGTTATACAGAGAATGCCAAAGTTTGTTGATTTGAGTTCATCTGTTAGGCGTGCAGGCCAGCGGCTACCCGACGAAATATCACGAGAAGATAAAAATGGTTTTACGTCATGATTAATAAGAGGTAAATATTTTTTTAATATTTCAGCAACGCGTCGACTGAATTCTCCAGACCAACTGATAAAGACTTTCATAGTTTATCCCCTCCATACAATGACGAAATGCAGTTAAATATTAATACATTGAAAACTGCCTGTCAATTGCAAAAAGTTAATAAGAGATGAACTAATTTAATAAATGGGTGGTGTCAGGTCTATGGGTGGTGTCAGGTCTACACATTCCACGAAATCAATTTGATTCAAACTTATCAATCATCCTCTGAATAGACTCACCAACGTGTAGCATGCCCTACTGCTGCAGGCAATCTTTACTGTTATTTCTGACAGGTTATTTATCTATAGTTGTACACATATAATCATGGTCACGCTCGCTATGTCAGGCTGAAACTCTTCACAAACAGAAACGTATAATTCTAATTAGTAAACTTCTTTAAAGTGACAATAATGACAAGACCATTACGCATTCAGTATCCGGGGGGAATACCCCCCGAAAATTGTGCCACGAGTAGTTAGAGTGTAGAATAAATGGGTGGTGTCAGGTCTACACGGGCTGTTGCCCAAACCACCAAACCGAATATTAAGGTTTCTACTGCTAATCCCTATTAGTATGAGTCAGCTGAAGTGAGGGAAGTCCACATATTTATTTATCCTTCCCGTGATTTTCGATAACAAAAAGAAGCTGCCCTTCGCACACGGATTCGTTCAGTTTCACGCCGACCTCTTTAATCTGGCCGTCAAAGGGTGCTGCAATAGCATTTTCCATCTTCATTGCCTCAATATTAGCAATTTCCTCCCCCTTATGGACAATATCTCCGACTTTGAGCGTACCTCTATCAGGGTTGCCGATTCTCCAGACATTGCCTTGTATCAGAGAAGGAATGTCACCAGGGCCCTGTGCCATCCGGATTTCAGCCTTTTTGGCACGAGGAGTTTCAACCGTATAAACTCTTGTCCTGCTGTTCACTTTCATCACTACATGAATTACCCCTTCATGCTCGCCGCCTATTGAGACAAGCTCTACACAGTATGGTTTTCCCCACAGCTCAAATTCGACCCTGTCGCCCGGTTTTTTCAGACCTTCTCTCCAGACATCTGTTGGAAGCACAAGGGGAGCCTCCCCATACTTTTCACGAAATTCAATAAATTGAAGGGCATCTTTAGGATGCATAAGGTAAAGAATAAATTCCTCTTCAGAAGGGGTTCTTCCTAAGGCTTCAGACAGGTCTTTTCTCAGTTGAGCGAGATCATCATCTTTCAGAAGGTCAAGTGGAGAAAGCTCCTTTCTCTCTCCGATTTTCGTCTCCCACTCATCACCGAATGCGCTCCTGTACAGCCATTCAGGAGGCCAGCCCATGGGCAGCTTTCCATAATTGCCGATCAGCAAATTTTTAAAGTCTCCCGGTGCGTTCCTGAAAAGCAATAGGATTTCCTCCTGCTCTTCCCTGTCCATTGACTCAAGATCAAGACCCTTTTCATCAATGAATTTTGCAAGAAGTTCAATAAGATGATTGACACCCGATTCACCCTTTTCTTTCGCATATCCGTTCACTATCCCGCTGCATGTCACCCACGTAATCTGCGAACCCGGGGTAACGTCAAAATAGTGAATAATCCTGTTATACAGAGACATCACCTTTAAAATAGCCGGCATAAAATGCAGAAATTCGCCCTTTTCCGCCTGTTCAAATGAGCTGGGAAATGCTCCGCCTGGCATCTTGTGCAGAGTGACGGTATGGTCATATCCTTTAAAGGGTGATTCAGCCCATTCATAATGGCTAATCCATTCACGGACTTTTTGAACCGTTGTCTCAGCTGCAGGCCTGTTGAGATGGACAGGTATGCCCGATTCCTCGAAATAAGCCTGAACACCAAGAATCGGTGCTTCCCCGTAAAAACGCACAAGGGAATCCTCCTCAACATCAAATATCTTTGCGCCTGCCTTTGCAGCGGCAAGAAGAGCGGGCATCGCCAGACCATCAGTGATATGCCTGTGATACTGAAGGACAACTTCGGGATATGCCTGTTTTATAGTGTCGATGAGAGTGCCGATCCTTTTGATGCTTCCCACACCAGCCATATCTTTGATACAAACAACGATTTCATCAGTACCTCCGCAGAGATCAACAATATCCCTGACAACACCGAGGTAGTACTCGTCCGTGGCCCAGTCAGCCGCGGTAAAGGAAATGGCTGGCTGAAACAGCCTTTCCCTTTTCATTACTACTTCAGCTACGGCACGCATGTTCCTTACATCATTTAAGAATGAAAAACACCTCCATACGTCGATGTCGATCCTGGATACTACATATTCGATAACATTTTTCGGATAGGGTCTGTAGCCCCATAGATTTGTCTCCCTGATAAGGGTTTGCGTAAGAACATCGGGCATGATCTCTCTCAGGAGTTCTATTTCTTCAAAAGGACTCTCTCTTCTATTCATCACACCCACATGCCACCGTGCGCCTCCGTGACATTCAGCGCTGAACAACCCCATGTTGTTATAGTCCGGGGCCAGTGTAGCCAGGTCATATATACGATGACGATTTTTGTAATCAGACTGACCCGCATCGCGCATTCCGGTTGAGGTCAGAAAGGTCTTTGGATTTGAGCGGATTGATTTCACTATTTCCTTCGGCGTCATCCCCGGTTTTACAATTACATAGTTATCTGTTTTTACTTCTTTTTCGTTTTTATTCATAATTTAAACCTCCTGACTCGAAACTCATATTTACATCCACGCCTGCGGTCCAAGCGCTGAAATTTCAGCAACATACTTTGCTATTTTTAGCACTTCATCTTCGCTGTTTTTTTCTATAAACATCGAAACAAGTTCATCATGATGATCCTCAAGAAACCGCGTGGAAAACTCTCCTGCAATAAATGCAGGGTGCCTGATGATAGTAAGGAGCAACTGCTGGAGTGTCTTTATCCCTTCCACCCGCAAGTTCCTTCCAAGCGCCCTGTCCATAACCCTGATGGCATCTGCCCTGTCCGCACCTGCAGTCATTAACAGCATAAAAAGAGAATCATAATAAGGAGGAACAACGTCACCTTCATACACACCCGACGATACCCTTACATTCGGGCCCTGTGGGATCTGAAGCCGCGATATTGTCCCAAAAGATGGACTGAAGTTTTTGGGATCTTCCGCATTGAGCCGCACTTCCAGTGCCCATCTGTTTGGATGAATGTCCTTCTGTGTGAAGGGCAGTTCTTTTCCCACTGCAGCATCAAGCATGATGCTTACAATGTCTATTCCTGTAATAAGCTCGGTAATGCCGTGCTCTACCTGCAGCCTCGTGTTCACTTCGAGAAAATAAAATTTCCTGGTGGCAGAATCAAAGATGAATTCCACTGTTCCGGCAGATCGATACCCAATCTCTCTCATAAGCCTGACGGCTGTGAAGCATATCTCGTTCCGGAGGTTATCATCCAGTGAAGGTGATGGGGCTTCCTCTACAATCTTCTGGTTGCGCCTCTGGAGTGTGCACTCCCTCTCATAAAGATGAACAACATTGCCATGTTCATCTGCAACGATCTGCACCTCGATATGCCTGCCGAATTCAATGTATTTCTCTACAAGGATAGTATCGTCCCCGAATGCCTTCATGGATTCCGATTTAGCCTGTGAAAGTGCAGTGGCAAGCTCATGTTCACTCTCTACCTTGACCATGCCTCGTCCTCCTCCGCCTGCAGATGCTTTTATCATTATCGGGAAGTCAATTTTATTCCTCTCTAACCATTTTTTTATATCTTTAATGTCCTTAACATCAGTTATTCCTGGAATTGTAGGCACATGAGCCCGCTCCGCAACCTTTTTCGCCTCGATTTTGTCTCCCATCAGCCTTATAACCTCAGGCGGAGGGCCAACCCATGTGAGCCCGGCATCCGTAACCATTCGGGCAAATTTATCATTCTCCGCAAGAAAGCCCCATCCCGGATGAACAGCATCCGACCCGGTTTGAAGGGCGGCGTCGATCATATGTTCCATATTCAGATAGGACTCAACAGGTGGAGCTTCACCGACATGCACGGCAGAGTCTGCCATAAATACGTGATGAGCAAGACGGTCAGGAGTACTGTAGACCGCTGCAGTACTGATCTTTCTATCCCTGCAGGTATGCATCACCCTGACAGCAGGAACCCCGCGGTTTGCAACTAATAATTTATTGATCTTTTTTTCCATTCTTCTCTCCTCAAAATGGTGAGCGATTTAATGACCACTGATCTGTCAAGCACTCTGACAGTAAGCCATACCCTTCGTTTGTTACCCGTCAGGGTTTGTTTTTAACTCTCTAGAATACACCGCTACCGATATTTATTTTATGACCTTATAGATTAATAAATAATTCGAATAATAAAAAGATGATGGTCTTGTCTTGAAAATAATTAGTTTTACTTATGTGCGCATTTTCGGCTAATACACATATTCTACTATGTCATTCATTCAGTTGCCCAGGAATTAAAGGAAGCACGACGGACTTCTTGAGTGGGATCTGATTTCTGGATCCGCTGTTACTATTTTGCGATAAGTTCCTTATACCTGAAACATTTCGTCAGATGATCATTCACCATTCCCGTTGCCTGCATATGGGCATACACAATAGTTGAGCCGACAAATTTAAATCCTCTCTTTTTTAAATCCTTGCTTATGCGCTCTGACAGTTCTGTTTTTGCAGGAAGTTCTTGCGAAGACGCAAATCCATTATGGATAGGGGTTCCCCCTGAGAAGCGCCAGATATATTTATCAAATGTTCCATATTCTCTTCTCACTTCAAGGAAGGCATTTGCATTTGTAACAGCACCTGTAATTTTCAATTTATTGCGTATAATTCCGCTGTCCTTGAGAAGAGAATTAATTTTTCGCTCATCGTATCGCGCAATTTTGTTGAAGTCAAAATTATCAAAAGCCTTTCTGAAATTCTCTCTCTTCCTCAAGATGGTAAGCCAGCTTAACCCTGCCTGAAAACCTTCAAGGGTGAGAAATTCGAATAGTTTTCTGTCGCCGTGGAGAGGAACTCCCCATTCCCTGTCGTGATATTTCATAAGGAGAGGATCAGCAGCCGGCCATTCACAGGTTTGTTTCCGCTTTTTCATTCCCTTCTCTCAGTTACACTCATTTAATGAAAGTATATCAGATTCTGGCACAGCAGCTTAAATAGTGGCATGGATGTGATGCATCGTCACATAAAGTCAGACTTCATTCAGTCCGATAGGAGAGAAGATGAAAAAAATTATAAAAATAACACTTGCACTCATAGGGGGTTTCTCGCTCTATATACTATTGTATTCTCTTCTGGCTTCGGCAACTACTCCCCCTGATGACAGCGATATGCATTATTCGCCAAAAAAGATTCATGACCAGGGGAATGCATACGTCGTAATGCAACCAGCCTTGAAACAGATGAAACAATCAGGTCACCATGACATCAACAGCGCCGTTAATGAATTAATGGAACAGTCCGCATTCGATTACGTCAAAGCAGAGACATTACTCAATCGGTATTCATCGATTCTCGACGTTTATTCAGATGCATTAAAATTAGAGTCATTTCAGTTCCCCCTTGAACAGAATGTGCCTGAACCTGAATGGGAAACATATTCACTTCAGCTCATGAAAGTAAATAAACTCGCCGCTTTGAACATTAAGAGATTAATAGAGGAAGACAATTTATCTGAAGCATCTGATGAGACCGTGAATTTATTCAAATATGGATATATGATTCAGCATGGAGATGGTGGTTTGATCTCCTTCATGGTTGGTTCCGCAATAAAACGACAGGCACTTGATCTGCTGGAATACGTAGTATTACGCAGCGATTTTGAAAGCGCCTCTTATCAAAAGATGGGAAACCAGATCGCCGGCTATTGTGATAATACAGCAATAATTAATACGCTTAAAAAAGAATATACAATTGCGGCGAATGCCCTGTCGAATCTGGATCAGGACATAATGCATGACATCAGGTCCGGAGGAGGAATAGTAGAGCAATTCAGGACTACCTCGGCAAAACTGAGGCTGGGATACTTTTATAACAAGACCGCCACAATGAGTAAACTTGCTGAATATTTCAGAAAAGAAATTGATAATGTGAACGGACATTATGCAGATGTCGGGCATGCCCATACATCCCTCCCGTCGAACAGGGGAATGCTCTTTGCCGGTTTATTGACAGGCAATGGGATAGGAAAAATCATGTTAGACATTATGCTTCCATCATACGACACAATCGTGGAGAGGAAATTCAAACTGGACGCACAATGCAATGTTGCATTAACATCCCTTGCGATTAAGGCATACCACGCAGCGCACAAGCTTCTCCCTGAAGACCTAAGCCATGTAACTCCTTATTATATCTCTAAAATACCTCATGACCCTTTCGGCCGGAAACTTATCTATTCGAAATCAAAAAAAATGGTCTACAGTTTGGGTACTGATATGCAGGACAATGGGGGCGATCAAGAAAAAGACATACTTTTTATGGTTGCAGAGCAGTAACAGGGACTTTTTGTGCGTGAAGGGAAGGATCTTTGGCTGTCGAGCAATCAACATTCTTCACTTTGTGCAGAAATGGCATTCGTCATGGGAAATCTCATGTTTTGTGAATGAGCATCTCAATATTAAGGAAAATCATAAAAAATCCGATATAGCAACATAGCATATCCTGTTATTGAAATAATGTGAAAGGGACAGAATGCAATTCAGACGAACCATACTTCTCTTCTTAACCATAATGTTCTTCTCATCTCTTTCTCTTGCGAAAGAGCCTGCAAAAATACCGGAGCCCTTAAAGCCATGGGTAGATTGGGTACTTCACGATCATGAGGAACAATTTCTTTGCATACCTCAGTATAACGACAGCGCACGTCTCAGGTGCCAATGGCCCACTGAGCTGAGAATAAATGTACATGACCGGGGAGGCCGGTTTGAACAAGAGTGGTTGATTCATTATGAGAGCTGGATAGTCCTGCCGGGCGGTGATCATGTCTGGCCCGAAAACGTTAAAGTAAATGGCAAACCGGCCATTGTTCTCAATAAAGACACCCTTCCTGGAATAAAGGTCCCAAAGGGCCGTCATACGATAACGGGGGAGTTTCACTGGAACAGTCTCCCTGAACATTTACAGGTACCTCCTGCCAGCGCATTACTAAACCTTTCGATGAACGGCAGGCCAACTGATTTCCCCAATATTGATAATCAGGGCAGGCTGTGGCTGCATCGTATAGAACAAAAAGAAGAGAAGATTGAAAACAGGCTCAACATTCAGAGCTTTCGATTAATTGATGACATGATTCCCCCTCGTATCGTCCTTACATTAAATCTGGATGTTGCGGGCTCAGCACGGGAGATCCTGATAGGACCTTCATTTTCACCGGAGAAATTCATTCCCCTGTCCCTGACGAGTTCACTGCCGGCCCGGGTGGAACAGGATGGCCGCATACGCATGCAGATTCGCCCCGGCCAGTGGTCTTTAACTCTGGTACTCAGGCATATTGGCCCCATATCAACTTTCCCTTTTCACAAACCTGACGACGGTTTCTGGCCTGATGAGGAAATATGGGTTTACAGTGCCAGGACGAATTTGCGGATTGTGGAGATTGACGGTGTCCCGTCAATTGATCCGCAGCAGACAACATTACCTGAAAAATGGCGTAATTATCCTGCATATCGCGTAGTATCGGGCGACACAATGCGCTTTAAGGAAATGAAAAGAGGAGATCCCGTTCCAGCTCCTGATCAACTCACATTGCAAAGAAACCTCTGGCTGCGCTTTGATGGCAAGGGGTATACCATTCAGGACCGGATTTCCGGAAAGAAAAACAATGACTGGCGCCTGGAGATGAACTCCCCGATTGAGCTTGGCAGAGTTGCCGTTGACGGGATTGAGCAATTTATTACAACAAGAGAAGGCAGCGACAGGGCAGGGATTGAGCTTCGTAAAGGGCAGATAGAGATTACCGCTGACAGCGAGTATCAGGGGGATTTATCAACAGTACCCGTAGCAGGGTGGGAGCATGATTTTCAGAAGGTAAACACACAGCTCCACCTTCCCCCGGGCTATCGCATCCTCTATGCTTCTGGAATGGATAATGTTCCCGTCACATGGATAACCCGATGGACACTTCTTGATCTCTTTGTGGTGCTCATATTCACAATTGCCGTAGCGAAGCTGCTATCTATTCGACTTGCAGTCATTTCATTCATAACAATGGTGCTGCTTTACCATGAACCGGGGGCGCCACGATGGATATGGCTGGCAATTCTGGCGGGTATTGCCCTGTTGCGGAATCTCCCGGAGGGAAGATTCAGGACATCAGTGAAGCTATATCAGCTCCTCGTGACAGTCTCTCTTATTGCTCTTGCTGTACCTTTTGCCATCAAAGCGCTCCGGGTAGGCATCTATCCGCAGCTGGAAAAACCTCGTGTATCAATGATTGCCAGCTATCCTGTACGACAGGTTCCTGCAAAAACTCCCAAAGCGGTACGTTCACAATCTGCAGGGGAAAGCGAGACACCGGAAGAACGGCGTTATGAAGAATACAATTATCTTGAAAATAAAGTTTCCGGATTACTCAAGGGAAAAGGCAGATCAAAAGACTCCTCTTCCAGGGGTCGTTCAAGGATTGTTGAGCAGTACGATCCAAGCATGATAAATCAGACAGGACCGGGCCTTCCCTCCTGGCAATGGAACAGAGTACACATGAACTCCGGCCCTGTGCAGAGAGGACAGCAGATATCACTTATGTTAATCGGCCCGACGATTAACCTTGTGCTCTCCTTTCTGCGTGTAGGCTTTCTTATCGTTCTCGCTCTTGGGATGTTCGGGATAAAGCGCCAAAAGGGTGGAGGATGGCACTGCCCCAATATTAAAAATTTCCTACTCATCCCTCTGTTCCTTTTTTCACTCCTGATTCCAGAAGACAGCAGAGCAGGTGAGATACCGTCGCCTCAGTTGTTTGATCAACTCCAAAAACGGCTTCTGGAAAAAGATGACTGTTTCCCCTCCTGCGCTGATGTACGCAATATGGAAATCAATATCACCCCGGACAATCTTGAAGTTATAATCAATGTTCATAGTCAGATAGATACAACCGTTCCATTACCCGGGGATACGAGACACTGGCGTCCACAAGGAGTACTCATTGACAGGCAGCGTTCAAACGCATTGTACAAAGTCGATAACGGCCTTTGGACACTGGTTCCTGCGGGGAAACATGAGATTGTTATTAAGGGGGTTTTACCGAAATACAATACGATCAACTTGCCCCTGCCATTAAAACCACACAGAGTTGAAATCACTCAGAAAGGCTGGACAAGTGAGGGAATCCATCAGGATGGAACGATAGAAAACCAGATTCAATTCAAGCGAATTACCGAAGAAAAAGATACTGAGAGGCAGATTCTTGACTCCGGGGAGCTGCCGCAGTTTGCATTCATTGAACGTACGCTCCTGCTCGGACTTGACTGGAAAGTGGAAACACGGGTAGAGAGAATAGGCCCGACCGGTTCCGCAATGGTACTCACCATCCCTCTGTTGCCGGGAGAATCTGTCATTACCGGGGGCGTTCAGGTAGCAAACGGACTCGCGCAGATAAGTCTCGATGCACAAACAAGACAGATCCGGTGGGAATCTGTTCTGGATAAAGCTGATGAAATAATTCTGAAACACTCTGAGACAGATCAATGGACAGAAATCTGGCACGTAGATGTCAGCCCCGTTTTCCATATGGAATATGATGGAATACCCGTCATCCTGCATAAAACTGGAAACAGGTGGAGTCCAAAGTGGCACCCGTGGCCCGGAGAAGAAGTTACACTGAAGATATCCCGTCCAGCAGGAGTAGAAGGCCAGACGCTCACAATAGATAAAAGCCATCTCGAAGTGAGGCCGGGACAGCGGGTCACGGACTGTAAATTAACCCTCTCTATCAGGAGCAGTCAGGGCGGACAGCACACAATTACTCTTCCCGGGAATTCACAGTTGCAGGAGGTGTCCATAGGCGGGAAGCTTCAGCCGATACGACAGGAAGGGAGGAATGTGCCCCTGCCCATAACTCCCGGCAAACAGGATGTCCTTCTTCAGTGGAGAGGGCAGGAGGGAATATCTATTCACTATAAAACACCTGAGATAGACCTTGGCATCCAGAACGTCAATGCAAATATAGATGTCTATCTGCCCCACAACAGGTGGCCTCTTTTTCTCTGGGGGCCCCGGCTTGGACCGGCAATCCTGTTCTGGTCCGTTGTTATAGTCATTATACTGGTCGCCTTTGGTTTAAGCAGAACGGGCTTGACCCCTCTGAAATTCAGGCACTGGCTTTTACTTGGCATAGGCATGAGTCAGAGTGGTTTTGCCCTGAGCATGATAGTTGTGGGCTGGTTAATCGCTTTTCACTTCAGGGCACAGGCTGCACCTGATATGAAGAAGCGGTCCTTTAATGCAATGCAGGCAGGGCTTGCGTTTCTTACTTTACTTGCACTTGGATCCCTCATTGCCGCTATCAGCCAGGGGCTTCTCGGACATCCTGATATGAATATAGCCGGGAATGGTTCGGGGAGCGGCTTATTGCGATGGTACCAGGACATGAGCATTGAGAAGGTGCCTCAGTCCGGAATCGTCTCCATTCCAATGATTCATTATAGATTAGCCATGCTGGCCTGGGCGCTCTGGATCTCATTCAGTCTCATAAAGATTTTAAAATGGGGATGGGGAAATTATTCAAAGCCGGCGCTTTGGCATAATGTACCGAAAAAGAATAAACCAGGCAAGAAAATAAATGTTATCAAAGATGACAGCAAAGATATTTCTTAGTAGTAGTTATGCCATATCGAGGTCGAACCTCATTATCAGGACATTTTCAAGCCTCACCTCTTGACATATCCCGCAGTGTGGCATCTTAAGCGTCCCTCATCCATGGGATGAGGTCCACCCCTGATCCCCTGACCCGTATTCATGACAAATATCATACTCAATGTTAAAATTATTTATTATTCTATTGAGTATTTCAACACCATACCATGGCAGAGAAAGATAAATACAGAGGAGAACAACGTGCCTTATGCGGAATATGTCCTGCCGGATGCTGGGTGGTCGTGCGTTTTGATGATGAGGGCAGGATTGATACTGTCCGTGCAGATGAACGTTCGAGTTTCGGGGTAATCTGCAAACTGGGAGAACGGTCTTCTGACATCGTGTATTCAAAGGACCGCCTCCGGTATCCCATGCGGCGGAAAGGGGCAAAAGGGAACTATGATTTTGAGAGGATATCCTGGGATGATGCCTATGACATTATTGTGACCAGGCTGAACAGGATAAAGAGTGAGTACGGCCCTGAGGCAGCTTCCGTTTATACGGGGCGGGGGAGTTTCGAACTTGCCATGTGCGATGTGTACCAGCCCAGAGGGGTAGCTGTCTCGTCAGCGTCAAGTGTGCTCTTCCCCTTCGGTTCGCCGAATACTATGGGGGTGGGCGCATTGTGTTACGTGTCATTTGCAATGATAGCCCCTCATGTGACGATGGGTGGAATGATGATCAACATGTTTTCCGATATTGAGAACTCAGACCTTATTGTTGTCTGGGGCGCGAACCCGGCGACTGACTGCCCTCCCCTTGATCTGAACCGTATATTGAAAGCCCATCAAAAGGGAGCTCGGGTAGTTGTCATCGATCCACGGAAAACCATGACGGCAAATCTTGAAAATGCGGAGTGGGTCCCCATCCGGCCCGGCACCGATGGCGCACTGGCGCTCGGGATGTGCCGTGTGATCATTCAGGAAGAGCTGTATGATGAATCATTTGTTGCGGAGTGGACAGAGGGATTCGATGATTTTGCACGGTATGTTCAGCATTTCAGGCCTGAGGTGGTGGAGAGCATCACCGGAGTGCCGGCAGGCACAGTCCTCTCCCTTGCGAGGAAGATTGCTGACGCTGAAGGGGCAGCACCGGTTATGTACAGCGGGCTCGAATACAGCGACAGCGGCGTTCAGGCCATTCGGGCCACCCAGGTCCTGTGGGCCCTTGCCGGACAACTCGATGTCCCCGGGGGGCGGTGCTTTACCATGCCGGCAAATACCTTCCCCATAAACCGTGATGGACACATTCCGAACCCCGATGTGAGGAAAGCCCTCGGACGCGACCGTTTTCCAGTATACAGCTCATACCGGGGAGAGTCACATGCGATTGCACTGCCTGAATCAGTCCTCAATGGCAGACCCTATCAAATCCGTTCTCTGATTATTTTGGGCGGGTCCATGATCACTGCATGGCCTCAGCCTGAGATCTGGCGGACTACTTTGAACAAGCTTGATTTCCTCGTCACCATAGACAGGCAGTTAACGGCTGATGCAGCATATGCCGACATTGTTCTTCCTGGGACAACCATGTATGAGATTGAGTCCTATATGACCTATGGCCCTCTCTTTAGAATTCGGGAGAAAGTGATTGAGCCCGTAGGTGAGGCTCGGAATGACTTTTTCATTATGGCGGAACTGGCACGCCGTCTGGGATACGGCCATCTCTACCCTCAAAGTGAAGATGAACTTCTCCGCCATGCGCTGAAAGGATCGGGGTTCTCACTTGAAGATGTGCTGAGTGCAGGAGGAACAGTGCAGATGCCGACGGAAATAATGCAGTACAAAAAATGGGAAAAGGGGCTGATGCGTCCTGACGGAGCGACGGGCTTTGATACGCCCTCGGGAAAATTCGAAATAGCCTCAACGATCCTGGAAGAACACGGGTATGATCCACTGCCGGTCTATACCGAGCCGAAGGAAGGGCCTGTCTCATAACCTGAGTTTTCAAAAAAGTTTCCTCTGATTTTTAATTCAGGGGCCCGTGTCACCACGGACTTCCGCTCACAGCATCATGGAATCAAGAGTTTATATAAGGAACGCCCCGAACCCACTGTAACCATGAATACTGTCGATGCAGATGAGCGGGGGATAGCCGCCGGTGATCTCGTTGAAATCAGGACAAAACG
>CALZGI010000002.1 GCA_945786855.1 Thermodesulfovibrionia bacterium
ACATCTTCTGTTTCTTCCGCCAGAGCGGCCTCGAGATCTGCAAGACGCTTCCTGAGTTCTTCTGCACTTTCTTCCGCTCTTCTCACATCACCTGTTTCTTTCAGAATGCGGCCTGCCCGCCCTGCTGTTGTTGAAGCCCGCCCCAGTGTTGAGCGACTGACCTTTTTCCTGCCCAGCAAGGCGCTGAATAGAGTGGCGCCGAATGACAGTGCCGTCTGAAGCTTCTGCTGCTTTGCCTGCTCTTTCTGGAGCTCAACTTTCTGTTCGGCCTTGCGAATGCGCTCCTCCATGGAGGCAATTTTCGTCGTATATTTCTTTCTGATCCGGTCAATCAGCACATCCCTTTTTTCACGGGCCGCTGTTTGAAGGCGTATCCTGAAATCCCGTTCATCCTCCCCCGGTCTCGACACCTCTTTCAGTGAGGGACTCTTTAGAAGCTCAATTTTCATATTTCTGTACAGCCATTCGTGGAAGGATTTCCCCCAGCCTTTATAATTTTTTTTCTGCGCTGCATCCTTCGGCAGCAGGCTGTATGCTGCGTCTGTACTTTCAGGGAATTTTTCGAGATCATCATCGGAAAGTTCTGTTTTCTGCCCGTCATCCCAGTCGACGACAGAAGAAGATTCCGGGATGTCAGCAAGCAATGCAACGCGGTGCTCTGCAGTTACTCCAGCTTTTGCATCGGCATAATAGACCGTTCCGATGCCGGCAAGCACAGGCTCATACAGCAGGGCCTCACCTTCATCACTTCCTCCCTGAACGGGCATGAAGAATTCCGGAATTCCAGGCGGTAAAATCGGCCTTGAAGCAGGCGACGATGTTGGAGATTGCTTTCTGACAGCCGGCTGACCGGCCGTTTCCGAAGGCTTGTCAACAGGCAGCATTGACGCCTTTCTCCCATCCATCAGTGTCTTGATCTGATTTCTGGTCAGAGGTCCGCGAAGATAGGACATGACCCATCGGGTTTCAAATATTACCGGCTCATCTTCGTGGACATTGTTCATTAAAAAGACCCTCTTTCCAAGTCCCGAAAGAACCTGTTCTATTCTCTGGCGGTCAAAACGGCCCGCTTCACTGCTTGCAGCTCCTTCCAGTCCGTCAATCATGCGAGCCTTATCCCGCTCGGTCTGTAATCTGCCGATAAACCAGGTACCGATATTTGAAAGACCTTTATAATCAAGGTCAACCGGGTTCTGCGTAGCGAGGACACATCCGAGACCGAATGCACGCGCCTGCTTTAACAGGGTCATCAGGGGCTCCTTGGACGGAGGGTTTGCCACGGGAGGGAAATAGCCGTAAATTTCATCCATGTAGAACAATGCCCTGAGGCTCGTCGTACCCGACTGCGTCCTCATCCATCCCACAATCTGACTGAGCAGCAGAGAGACGAAAAACATCCGCTCGGCATCATTCAGGTGGGCGATGGAAAAAATAGACACCCGGGGACGTCCCGCAGCGGTATAGAGAAGCCTGTCAATGTCCAGGGGCTCTCCTTCGAGCCATGTCTGAAATCCGGGAGCTGCCAGGAGGTTATTCAATTTCATTGCGAGGGCAAACCGGTCCTTGGAAGGGAAAAATGACTCAAGGTCGAACACGCCGATCTTTGTCAGGGGAGGAGACTGAATCCCCCGGATAAAGCTTCCAAGGTCAAGGTTCTGACCGTTCTTCCAGGCAGAGTTAAGTATGGTGGATAAGAGAATGTGCTCCCTGCTTTGAATCGGATCAGCATCGACTCCCAGCAAATTAAGAAGGCTGGTCACCGTTGTATTGATTCTTTCCCGCAGAAGGTCATTGTCCTCCGTGATAAGCCGTGAAGGAGCATCAAATGATTTCAGTATTGAAACAGGAATTCCTGCGCTGCTGCCCGGGGTATAAACATCAAAGTCTGCAGATTCATGCAGCCGCCGAATACGTGAACTGTCCTGTCCCCATTCGTTCAAACCATTTTCCCATAGACCGGCCTGTTTTTCCGCATATTCTTCAGGTGAAAGTCCCTTCTTGCGCGCATCCTGCTCATTGATCCAGGGCAGAAAATCCTCTGTCTTCAGATCAGGAAAGGTAAGCAGGAGATTGGAAAGATCGCCTTTTGGATCTACGATAATCGAGGGGATACCGTCGATGGCGGCCTCTTCAAGGAGCCCTACGCAGAGACCGGTCTTTCCGCTCCCCGTCATTCCTACACACACCGCGTGGGTTAAAAGGTCTTTTGACTCATAAAGGAGGAGATTCTCACTCCGTTTTTTTCTTTCTACATCATACTCCCGGCCAAGGTAAAAGACTCCCAGTTTTTCAAAATTTTCCATCTCCCCCCCCTGTTAATAGGTTATCCCCTATGATTCTGAATTCATGAATAGTACCATATGATCGCTGTAATGAACCGGTCTCAAGAGCATATGTCCTGATCTTTTTCATTATAAAACCTCTGCCGGTGCACATGTATAATATATATCAAAGGAAGCGAAGAAGTTTACTGTACGTAGAAAAAACAACTAAACTGAGGAATTGAAGGAGGGGCAACAGGGGGGCGTTTTTCTTCAGGATTCTTCCGGAGCGTGCTCATGAGGAGCTTCCTGGATCTCTTCCTTATATTTACAATCCTTGTTCAGGCACAGGTAAAACTCACCCTGCTTTGTGCGTTTTTCAACGAGGAAATCAGCATTGCACGTGGGGCATTTTTTGTTCACCGGTTTATACCAGGTGGCAAATTTACATTTCGGATAATTGCCGCAGCTGAAAAAAACTTTTCCTTTCCTTGTACTTCTCTCAACTATTTCACCGCCGTCATCAGGGCATTGAATACCCGTCCCGAGCGGTTTTGTTGTCTTGCAGTCAGGATATTTGCTGCAGGCCAGGAACCGGCCGAATTTGCCTGCTTTCAGGACCATGGGGGCACTGCATTTTTCACATTTCTCATCGGTCTCCGTTACTGAAGCGCTTTGCCCGTCACCGCCAGCGCCGTCCTGCTCGAGAGGTTTTGTGTTCTTGCATTCGGGGTAGCCGGTACATGCTATAAATCTGCCGTGTCTGCCCCACTTGATCACCATTGGCTTGTCGCATTTGTCACACACTTCATCGGTAGGGATGTCTTTCGGCTTCACCTTGCCAAGGGACTCCATGGCATCCGCCAAATCTTTGTCAAAGGGCTGATAAAAATCCATGACAATATCAACCCACTTCAGGCCTCCCTCTTCTATCTTGTCAAGGTTATCTTCCATCTTGGCAGTGAAGTTAAAGTCCATCAACTCGGAAAACCTCTCTACAAGCAGATCACTGACTAACATGCCAAGTTCTGTCGGGTTGAACTTCCGGTCAATTTTCTCGGTGTATTTCCGGTCCTGAATGGTTGACATTATGGTTGCATACGTACTTGGCCGACCGATCCCTTTAGCTTCAAGCTCTTTGACCAAAGAGGCCTCTGTATATCTCGCCGGCGGCTGTGTGAAGTGCTGCTTTGGTGTAATTGCCAGAGTTTTGAGGAGGTCGCCCTCTGATAGAGATGGAAGCAGTCCTTCCTCGTCAGAGCCATTGTCACCGCTTTCTATGTAGAGCTTCATAAAACCCGGAAACTGGACCACTGTCCCCGAAGCCCTGAACATGTATTTATTTGTGTCCTTTTTGCCTTCTGTCCCGGCATCTATATCTATAGATGTCTGCTCCAGAACTGCAACATGCATCTGGCTTGCAACAAAACGGTTCCAGATGAGTTTGTAAAGATTATGCTGATCACGGGATAAATAGCTTTTGATACTGGAAGGAGTCCTGATGACTGCAGTCGGCCGTATGGCTTCGTGGGCCTCCTGGGCAGACTTTTTGCTTTTATACACAGGGGGTTTCTGTGGAAGGAATTCTTTGCCGAATTCCCCCCGAATTAACGCCCGGGCCTCCTGCTGGGCTTCTGCCGCGATCTTGACAGAGTCGGTTCTCATGTAGGTAATGAGGCCCACCGAGCCCTCTCCCCCGAGCTCTATCCCTTCATAAAGCTGCTGGGCCACCATCATTGTCTTTTTCGCGGTGAACCTGAGTTTCCGCGACGCCTCCTGCTGGAGAGTGCTGGTAATGAAAGGTGGAGCAGGTGAACGCCGTCTCTTCTTTTTTTCTATCTTCCCGACAGAAAAACTCCGCCCTTCCAGGTCTTTTAAAATACCCTGAACCTGCTCTTCATTCTCTACGTCTGTTTTCTTTTCATTTACGTGAAACAGTTTTGCATCAAAGGGGGGCGGTTCTTTTCCTTCAAGAGAAGCGGTGACGCTCCAGTACTCTCTCGTCTGAAAAGCTTCTATTTCCCTTTCCCGGTCAACAACGAGCCTTACCGCTACAGACTGAACCCGCCCGGCGCTGAGCCCCCGTCGCACTTTGCGCCATAAGAGCGGCGACAGTTTATACCCCACAAGCCTGTCAAGTATCCTTCGTGCCTGCTGGGCATCAACAAGGTTCATGTCAATTTTTCTCGGATTCTTGATCGCATCGGTTACAGCCTTCTCGGTTATTTCATTGAATTCCACTCTGAATAATTTATCCGACGATCCGTCCAGCTCCGCCGCGATGTGCCATGCAATCGCCTCACCCTCCCTGTCGGGATCAGGACCCAGAAAGATCTGTTCCACAGATTTTGCGGCCTTCTTTAAATCCTTCAATACCTTTTCCTTCCCCTCAATCACAACATAGGTAGGGGCCAGGTTATTATCCACGTCAACACCAAGCTCTTTTTTCGGGAGATCTTTAATGTGGCCGACGGACGCCTTGATGGTAAATTCCTTTCCGAGAAATTTACTGAGGGTTTTGACCTTGGTTGGTGACTCAACAATTAATAGTGACTTCATGTACGACAACTCCCTTTATTCAACTTCTGTCATTTTAGTCTGCGAGGGCACAGTGAACTATGTCCCTGCTATTCATTCTCTTAGATTTACAGTATCGGCAGTTTTCAAATAACCTTTATATAAATCAATTGAGAGAAAAATGTTTTCCCCGGCTCTGCCTGACAATGCCTTTTAATTCAAGGCGTAACAGAATCGACAGTGCCTTGGCGCTCGTCACATTGATCTCCCTGGTAAGATCATCTATATGCTTGGGGTCGAGACTCATGTGGCGGTACAATGATGCTTCATCATCACTCATTGCAGGCAGTTTCTTTTCTGAATACAGCATCTCTTCGTTCAGAAAGCCTTTTAACTGGGGGCCGAGATCTTCAATAACTTCTTCAGCCCGTTCAACAAGCTTTGCACCTTTTTTTATAAGGTCATTGGTACCTCGGGAATGTCCTGACGTGGCATTCCCCGGGACGGCATATACCTCTTTCCCCTGTTCGAGGGCATATCCTACTGTAATAAGAGAACCACTGTCAAGAGCGGCTTCAACAACAACTGTTCCCAGGGATAGTGCGCTGATAATCCTGTTTCTCCGCGGAAAGTTCGGCTTGTTGGGCGGGGTCCCGAAGGGGAATTCGCTAATTACCGCCCCTGAAAATTCAATCGCTCCCATAAGCCCCCTGTTTGCTGCAGGGTAAGGGACATCAATCCCGGATCCCAGGACAGCGATGGTCCTTCCACCTCCTTTTAGCGCTCCCTTGTGGGATTCTGTGTCGATACCCCGCGCAAGCCCGCTTACAACAGTCAGTCCCGATGATCCAAATTTTTCGGCTATTCTCCCGGCCATCAGCTTCCCGTACGCAGTAGACGCCCGTGATCCAACCATTGCTACAGCGTACTTGTCGCTCTCCATGAAAGCGCCTTTCATATACAGAACAAGAGGAGCACCGTGGATGCGTCTCAGTCCTTCAGGATAGTGCGGATCATTCAAAGGAACAAGCTGAACACCCTTTTTATCGGCTGTGTCGATTTCTCTCCGGACCAGATCCCACTGACTGAACCCGGTAATACAATTGACCCGTGTTGCGCCAACGCCCTCAACTTTTCTCAATTCACCCGCGGGCATGCTGAATATAATCTCTGGATTTCCAAAAACCGAGAGGAGCCGCCGTGCAACAACGGGGCCTATTTCAGGAATGATATTTAATGCAAGCCAAAACTGCAGATCAGACATAATATGAGTGTGCCCCATGTCCAGGATCTCTGTTCGAATTACAGACAACAGACAACGGGCAACAATTATCCATTTTTCAGTTTATGTACTTTCAGACGCAATGCATTCAGCTTAATAAAGCCTTCCGCATCTTTCTGGTCATACACTTTCTCAGATTCAAATGTGGCAAGTTCCTGACTGTAAAGTGATTTCGGGGATTTCCTGCCTGTCACGATACAGTTTCCTTTATAGAGCTTTAATCTCACAGTTCCCGTTACTCCCTTCTGGGCCTCATCGATTAAGCTCTGCAGGGCCTGTCTCTCGGGAGAAAACCAGAAACCGTAATACACAAGTTCAGCATACTTCGGAATCAGAGAGTCTCTCAAATGCAGCAATTCCCTGTCCATAGTAATTGATTCGACTGCACGGTGAGCACTATGAAGGACTGTACCGCCGGGAGTCTCATAAACACCCCTGGCCTTCATTCCGACAAAACGATTTTCAACGAGATCCATACGGCCGATGCCATGCTTTCCCGCAATAGTGTTCAATTTTTTGAGGAGATTGGCCGGCGACATTTTTTTCCCGTCAATCGATACCGGATTTCCGTCCCTGTATCCTATTTCCAGGGATAGAGCTTTTGCAGGGGCCTTTTCAGGTGACACAGACAGGGTAAACATGTTCTCCGGCGGCTCCGCCCAGGGGTCTTCAAGTATTCCCCCTTCGTAACTGATATGGAAAAGATTTCTGTCCATGCTGTAGGGCTTTGCCTTCGTCACCGGGACGGCAATCCCGTGCTTTTTTGCATATTTTATCAATGATTCCCGGGAATCCAGGTCCCATTCACGCCAGGGTGCTATGACCTTAATATCAGGTTTGAGCGCATAATAGGAAAGCTCGAACCGCACCTGGTCGTTGCCCTTCCCCGTTGCGCCATGTGATACCGCATCAGCCTTTTCTTTCGTTGCTATCTCAATCTGCTTCTTCGATATAAGCGGCCTCGCAATCGAAGTGCCCAGCAGATAGGTTCCCTCATAGACGGCATTCGCCCTGAGCATGGGGAATACATAGTCCTTTACAAACTCTTCCCTGAGGTCTACCACGTATGCCTTTGAAGCGCCTGTCGCCAGTGCCTTTTTCCTGACTGCCTGTCCATCGTCCTCCTGCCCGAGGTCTGCACAGAAGGCAATCACTTCAGAATTGTAGGTTTCTTTCAGCCATTTAATAATGACCGACGTGTCAAGTCCTCCGGAATATGCAACAACAACTTTATTTATTTTCATTTTTTCATTCTCCAAGTAAATAAACATATCACAATTTTTAAAAAAATGTAAAATTCCATTCATAGTGAGCAAACAATTGATGTTCTTCGCAAATTCTGGTAGATTTTTTAGAGGAGAACATTGTAAATGAAAAAAAATCTCTTTTTCCTGGCCGTCATTCTGCTTGTTCCTTTTACGCTTTATATCCTTTCACTCGAAACGGTAGTTCCCATCCCTCCAGACGAGAATCATGGGGGCCTGACAAAAGAACTGCAGTGCTTTGACTGTCACGGGAAAAATAAAGAATTTCCCCGGAAGAAAGAGCATCCACCGAAAGACCTGTGTTTTCAATGTCACAAAATCGAAGAGGAATAATTGTATTTTATCTGCAGGGGGATGGCATGCCATCCCCCCTGATACTCAAGATTCATTCCCTTCCTCCCGTATTGATAAGGGAGTGAAGGGGCAAACCGGCCTTTCTTCCCTCCATACCGTGACATGATCAATAATCCCGGCATAGGAAATATTCGAAATCTCCTCAGCTTTGTCCAGACTCCCGGGAAGGCCCTTGCACTGAAGATCGGCGCCATTGTGAAGGCTGAAGTGATTGATGTGATAAACAACAACCAGGCTCTCCTGCGCGTTGCAGCTCAGGGCAATAAAGAGAATCAAAAGGGGACTCTCATACGGGCCTTCACTGAGCTCCCCTTGACGAAGGGGCAGCGCATTTTTCTCGAGGTGCTTGGAGGCAAAAATAAAATCACCATGCGCTTCATGGGTGATTCCGGGGAGGAAGCCGCAAGGCTTCAGCAGAAAATACCGCCCAGGATACTCAATATGCTTTCTCAGTTGTCCCTTTCAAGGCCGGGCAGCGAAGAACTTCACCGGCTTCTCGAGATGATCAGGGCCCTTCCTCCCGAAATCAGGAATGCCATTCCGGAACTCCGGAACCTGGAAAAACTCTTTCCCGATATAAAGCAGATAGACGGAAAACTTCTCAGGGCCTTTATCGAGTCATCAGGCGTAGCAATGGAGACAAAATTAAGAATCGCATTCCTGAATGATCCCGGTTCACTGCTGCAGAGTCTCATGACAATGCAGTCCGAAGGTGATCTGAAGCTCCTTCTCATGAAACTGCAGAAACTTCTGAAAGACAGGAATAGTATAAACACCATGAAACAGGCAGGGTTCAAACTTGCTGAACTTTCAGATACCGTTGAGAAGCTGCTGAAGAACATCGAGTTCTTTCAATTAACATCAAAACTGAACGATATGTTTTACACCTTTCTCCCGCTGATGTGGCATGACCTTAGAGACGGAGAGTTCCTCTTCAGGAAAAACAGTCAGGGAAAGGGGGGGTCATACATCTGCGATATCAACCTTGACCTCCAATCAATCGGGAAGCTGTCCATCTCCGTGACCATGGCAGAAGAGTCCTTTCATGTTACTTTTTCCACTGAAAGAAGGGATGTGATGGCCCTTATTCAATCTCAGGAGCATATGCTGGAAAGCCGCTTTTCGGCGCAGGGGCTTCCTCTGAAAGTGATAAATGTGAATTATAAACCGCACATCTCCTTTGGGAAGGTGCCTGATCAGGGAATAAATGTAAAGATTTAAAAATGAAAAAAAATCTCCAGAAAGCAGCAGCACTGAAATACCGGCACAGAAAAGACAATGCCCCTCAGGTCGTTGCAAAGGGCAAGGGCAAGGGAGCCGAAAAAATAATAGAAGTTGCCCGTGCCCACGGCATTCCCATCCGGGAAGACGAGGAACTCATTGAGTTTCTCTCCATGCTTGACCTCTATGAGGAAATCCCTCCTGACCTGTACAGGGCAATCGCAGAAATCCTTGCTTTTGTCTACGCCTTAAGCGGCAATCAGGATCTCAATCCCCGGCCAGATCCTCTATAGCCGCTTTCAGACCCCTCACCACTTCCACCATTCGCCCGTAATCAAGAGATTCAGAAACATCCCCGATGCCGTGGTACTGAGGATTTCTATAGAAAGCAGTGTCAGTCACCATAATTGCGTTGTACCCGAATTTCCAGAAGGAACGGTGATCAGAAAAATCGACTCCCGGTACGACAAAGACCGTTGAAAGAGTTTCAACGGGCAGATCGGTCCCTTTTTGGAAGGAACCATGTATATGGTTTAAAAACCCTCTTGACTGAAAGTTGCTCACGAGGGTGATAAAATTTCCTTTATCGGGATAAAACCACTTCATGAATGGCAGGGGGAAGGATTGACTGCCCGGTTCATCTGTGAAGTATCCTATCATCTCGAGGCATATCATCCCCACCACGTCCCTGCCTGCATCATTCAGACTTTTTGCATATACATAACTTCCCATGGATTTACTCCGGAACAGCGGGGGCTCCTCCAGGGTAAAGGCAACAAAGTGTACTGTCCTGCTGAGGGGAGTTGAGGCAAGCAGTCTCGCAAGTTCAAGCAGTCCTGCAACAGCACTCGCATTATCATCAGCGCCGGGGGTTCCCGTTACTGTATCATAGTGTGCGCCCACCACAACAATTTTACCGGTCTCTTTCTCCCCGGTCTTTTCCACATAGATGTTTTGATAGCGTTCCCCGCTGTATTCATAGGACTGACTCCGGACATCATACCCGTACCCGGCCAGTTCTCCGGTAATATAATCAATAGTCCTGCCCAGCTCAATCGGCTGGTTGTACCCACGCGAACCGATGTCACCGGCGAGCGTGTGTACGGTTTTTTTCAGGTTTCTGAGGATTTCCGGTTTCATAGCTGAGGGACCATTGATTTTATGATTCGGAACATGATGCGTTTCATTGCTATACGAACGAGACCACGGAAAGACTGACAACATTATTACAGTGCTGACCGCTATGAACGACTTTCCATTCACCCTGTCCATCTTTTGAGAAAAGTATAGCATTTCAAGAGCTGATTATCAGTTCAAAATAAAAAATTGTATCTGCTCTCCCCCTCGATCTCTGGAACCCTTGGCCCCTATAATAAGAGAATGCTTATCAAAAGACCTGCAGACAACATCGCTGAAGCCTCTTTTGCAGTGGCCATGGAGCTGCTCAGAATTACACCCCCAGAAAGACCCGTAATACTGAAGCCAAATCTTGTGGAACCGTCCCCGCCTCCTGTCACGACAGATGTACGAGTCGTAGCAGGTGTCATATCAGCCCTTAGAGAGTCAGGGATACATGACATTACCATCGCTGAAGGCTCCGGGACGGGAGATACCTTCGATAATTTCGCAAAACTAGGTTTCAATCATCTGGGCGTAAAACTCGTTGACCTTGACCAGGAAGAGACCGTAGTCTTGCCCGTAAATAATTTCAGGGTATGGAGCGAAATAGTCGTCCCCCAAATTCTGCTGAATACATTCATCATATCCATCCCGGCATTAAAAGAGCATTCATTGTGCGGAGTCACCATAAGTCTGAAGAATATGGTCGGCATACTCCCGGCGCCACACTATTCAGGATACTGGTCATACAAAAAATCGATGATACACAAATATGACACAGACGGCTGTATCGCGGACCTCCTCAGTCTCATTCAGCCGGACCTCGCAATTGTTGATGCATCGCAGGGGATGAAAGGCCATCACCTTTCGGGAACACCCATTGAGCCCTCCCTGAACCTTATTTACGGGTCAGAAAACCCCCTTGAGGCTGACTCATTCGGTTGTGATCTGCTTGGGCGGGACTGGGAGGACATCAACTATCTTCGTATGATCGCAGAAAACACAAAGCAAGGGTAAGCAACTCGCAGCATAAAAAGCTCATCATCCCGGATGCTGTCAATAGATGTTTATAGTTGAATTATTGGTGTTTTTTGTATGTTCCCACACGATTAAACCCTCTTTCTCACGAAACGGGAAGAGTGTGAAAAATACATTGCAAATTGACCGTCTGCGAGTATTCCATTTATAGTAGAAGGGCACTTTTCTACCATGAAAAATACGGGTAAACAGCGTACGTTACGACCGACTGCAAACAAAGTCAGAGAAGCCATATTCAATATCCTGCGGGGCAGAATCGCGCACGCACGCTTTCTCGACTTGTATGCCGGCACCGGCGCAGTTGGAATCGAGGCATTGAATGAGGGGGCCGATGAAGTGGTTTTTGTTGAAGAGAGGATAGAGTATGCAAAAAAAATAAAGGGCCTTTCAATAAAGAATAGAGTTTCCGGAAAGACCCGGATTATTACAAAAAAAGTGGTTCCATTTCTTGATCTCGCAGAACAGGAAGGGATTCCCTTTGATATAATATTTCTCGATCCGCCCTATCACAATGATGAAATACTGCTCGCCCTGAAAAGAATTGGCACGTCTCACATTCTTAATAATGCAGGAACGGTCATCGCAGAGCACTTCAGCAAAAAGACGCTGCCGGAGAGTTTTGACAGGCTGCATAGGGTGAAAGACTACACCTATGGAGACACTGTCCTCAGTGTCTATGAGGCTGGTTAAATTTCCAAACCATGAATTTTGATAATCTGTATAATGAATGTCAAAGTGAATGATAAAAGAAAGAGGGGTACTTATCAGATATGAAGGACCCAAAGAGTAATATTGCCATCTATCCCGGCACCTTTGATCCCATTACCAACGGTCATATAGACCTTGTAAATCGAACGCTGAAAATATTCAGTGAAGTAATCGTCGCCGTTGCTCCCAGCCAGAAGAAACAGCCTCTCTTTACCGTTGATGAAAGGCTCGCCTTGATAAGAGAATCCATAGGCCACATTGAAGGTGCGCGGGCAGATGCCTTCAGCAACCTGCTGGTTCATTATGCTGAAGAGAAGGAAAGCGCGGTGATCATCCGGGGATTAAGGGTGGTATCCGATTTTGAGTTTGAATTTCAGCTGGCCCTCATGAACAGGCGCCTCAGTGAAAATATTGAAACCGTCTTCATGATGCCAAGCCAGGATTACACGTTTCTTTCTTCTACCCTCGTCAAGGAAGTTGCTTTATTCGGAGGGGACGTGACGGGATTGGTCCCGGAGCCGGTTGTGAATGCATTGAAAGAGAAATACAAATCTCGGGACAGGGATTGATAATCAGAACCAACCCGACATGAGTCGTTTAAACTGCTGAAAGCAAAAAACGCAAATTCAACCATAATTCTGACCTCTGAACTGAATACAGAAATGTGTTCTTCTTCAGCGGATTCTTAATGTGCAATTTTCTTTTATGGGTTATCTGAAAATCGTCACAGCAATTCTTATCTGGAGCTCCCTCGGGATCTTTATCAGGAAAATTGACCTTCCGAACCAATGTATTATTTTTTCGACAGCCACAATTGCCGGTACTCTTCAATTCATTCTCCTGGCATCAACGGGATTGTTCAAAAAAGTAAAACGGTCTGAAGGACCTTCACGGGGAGCGATCTTCCTGGTCCTCTCGCCTCTCTGCTTTATAGCGAACACCATGCTCTTTTACTTCGCCTTTCGGAATACAACAATAGCAAACGCAGTTCTCACACACTATACAGCACCGGTTTTTGTCGCCCTGCTTGCACCAATTCTTCTGAAAGAACGTATTCATAAAACAACATGGATAGCCATAGCACTCTCATCTGCAGGGCTGTGGTTAATTCTTGGAGGCGGGGCACCAGAACCGGGAACCACCCAGGGAAACAGGGAACACCTCGGAATACTGGCAGGCGCTCTCTCAGGGCTGGCCTATGCTTTTCTGATACTGATTATCCGCAGGATTGCGCCTCTGTATTCCTCCCTCTTCATAACTTTTATACAAAACGGAATAGTCGCCATTGTGCTTTTACCCTTTGTCTTCAGGATCCCCATACCAATGGAGGCGCTGCCTTATCTTGTAACAATGGGAGTTCTCCACTCAACAGTTGCGCCGCTGCTGTACGTTCAGGGTTTCAGAAGTGTAAAGGCAAACGAGGCCGCAATTCTGGGATACTTCGAGCCCGTGGGTGCAATACTGCTTGCTCTCATTTTCTTCCGTGAGGTCCCCGGCAAAATCGCGCTTCTCGGGGGGGCTCTGATTTTATATTCCGGATATATGATTTTGAAGGCCCGGTTAAAATAATGCGGGTCCGTCTTTTCACAGGATCGGCCTCCATTAGATTCAAAATACTGTAAAATAATATTTGTTATTTTTAAATTCCCGGAAAACAATGCAATTACAGAAAGACACAATCAAAACCCTCTGTGACCACGCTCTGAAGGAGTACCCTTTTGAGTGCTGCGGGATTATAACGGGGAATAAGAATAATCAGACAGTACATCTTTGTGAAAACATTCAGAATAGACTGCATGCCGAAGACCCCGCAGGATACCCGAGAGATGCACGCATAGCATATACAATAGAAAGAAATGAATTTGACAGGGTCATTTCGGGGGCCAAGAAAAAGGGGGAACACATTATTGCCTTTTATCACTCCCATCCGGAGCACGAAGCATATTTTTCCGAAGAAGACCATGCCGCCCAGACCGTGTTCGGTGAGCCCGAGTTTCCCGATGCCCTGCAGGTTGTCCTGTCAGTGATCAGCAGAAGAATCACTGACATCAAGTGTTATCTCTGGGACAGAGACGTCCGCATGTTCCGAGTTCTTGAGGAGTGCTCGTAATCAGGAATTGAAGCGTTCTTCCTGTTTCTTCTCATCCAGGGGCTCTTCCGGTTTATGCTCAGCATCGCCCTTGTGCCCTGTCTGTTCCACATCTTCCGGGGGACTCGTGAGCTTCTCTTCCAGTTCATGGATGCGTTTTTTAGAGTGTCGTGCTGCCGAAGCCTTTTTCATCCATGGCGGCATAACCAGAACGATGCCGGACAGTAATCCCACCCCGAAAGCCGCTGCCAGTAAGATTGCAATATGCTCGGTAAAGTTCCACTTCGCAAACTGGATCGAGACATCCTGGGCTTCAGTGTTTTGAAAAGTAATCATACCAAAGATGCCTGCAATGACTAAAATAACAAAAAGAAAAAATTTCATATAAATACCTCCTCCAAAATTATACTCGAAAAGCCGTTAAAAATAAACAGTAAAGTTTCATTAATTTACCATAAATGTCTTTCCTTCAACTGACTAAAGACAAGGGACCTGTAATTTCTCAACCTCTCAAGAGCCTTTCCTTTCGACGATACAAATAGAAACGCCGAAAACACTCACAGCATTTTTATGGATGCAGAGGAAAAACATGATACAATTTAGACAGGAACTGGATATCTCTAATAGGCATGGAAGAAGGGAGGTATTATGAAAATCCTGTTTGCAACCGACGGCTCTGAATACTCTGAAAAAGCAGCACGATTTTTGTCAAAATTCAATTTTTCCCCCAGTGATGAAATTCATGTACTGCACGCCATAAACTGGATTCCCGTAACCACTGGATGGGAAAGTCTTTATGAGGATTTCAGGAAGATAAAAGAAGAAGTCGTTCCTCACATTCTTGATGCAACAGCAAATGCCCTGAAACCGGTAAAAGCAAACATCACCACTTCATTCAGGGAAGATTATCCCGATAAGGCAATAGTGGAAACATCAGAAGAGTCAGATTCTGATCTCGTAGTCATGGGGGCCAGAGGACTGAGGGGAATCGGGTCATACATCGTCGGCAGTGTTACAAAGCTTGTGGCACTCAAATCAACCAGGCCGGTGCTGATTATCAGGCCGCCCGATAATGAAACATCCCGTAGCTTAAAAATCCTTTTTGCAACAGACGGTTCAGCCTCTTCTGATGCAACGGGAAGAGTGTTGTCCTCCATCCCCTTCCCCGATAATACCGAACTGACAGTCCTTCATGTTGTCACTACAGCCTTTGAAGATATTCCGGAAAGATTTGCCATCGAAATAAACGACAGAATTAAAAATATAGTGGCCGGAAAAAGAGAAGAGGAGTTATTAAGTTCAGAAGAAATTCTTGACCGGGCTCTCAAAGCTTTGAACGACACATTTGCAAACTCAAAAAAAATGACCAGGTTTGGTGATCCGTCCATCAAAATTCCTGCAGCAGCCGACGCTGTGGAGGCAGACATAATTGCCGCGGGAACGAGGGGAATGAGGGGCATGAAAGGGATGCTCGGCAGTGTTTCACGGTATATAATCAATCATTCGAGATGCTCCGTTCTTATCGCCAGGAAGTAAACAGAAAACAAAGAGGCGTTAATTCATAACTATTACGTCCTGGGCCTGCAGTCCTTTGGGCCCTTTAATGAGGGTAAACTTCACTTTATTGCCTTCTTCAAGGGAACAATCACTCTCTTCACAAATCAGTGCGCTGTAGTGAACGTAGACTTCGCCGCCCTTTGCACGCTCTATAGAACCATAACCTTTTTCAGGATCAAACCACTTGACAAACCCGATTTCACAATCTGTCATAAAACATCCTCTTCTTTTACGTACCTGTTAAGAGAGAAGTTACTACTGAGGGAGGAGGTTACCTATTATTTGTCAAGAAAAAGGCTGTTACATCTCCAGCTTATTAATGCACTGTCACCGGGTTCTGTTCATCAGGACACCGGCGTTCACTCTCCCTGATAGTATGTAATAATGTAATTATTCACAGTTCTTAAACAGGCTTCATGATTGATGATTAAAATATTTTTTACCACGACACACGCCTGATGTCCAATTTATTATTATTATAGGCATATTATGAACGTGGTCAGGATTTTGAACAAAATGAGTTCTAGTGAAAAATCAGGGAGGGATTGCCGGCACTCATGTCCATTTCCATGATAATGGCATCCTCGGCAGGTTTTTTATAATACTCTTTCCTTCTTCCTATCTCTTTAAATCCGAATATTTCGTATAACCTGATCGCAGCAATATTGGACTCCCTGACTTCCAGCGTGACTAGGGTTATGTCCGGCTTTAGCCTTCTCAGGTCCTGCAGTGCACTTCTTAACAGCATGCTTCCGATGCCTGATCTTCTTAATCGTGGAGTAACGGCTACATCCAGTACGTGCGTCACATCGAGCATGGTTCGAAGACAGATATACCCTGCTATTTCATTGTCCAGTTCTGCAACATTCAGTATTGAATCCCGGTTGCTGAGTTCATATTCAAAGGAGTTTAACTCCCAGGGGGTCGTAAAGCATTTTATTGACATGTCATGCACCTGCACAATATCGGCAGGGACCATTTTTCTTATTTTTATCCCTTCCAATTGATCTCTGCCTCTGATTTTCTTATGTACAAAGGAGCAAGGCTCACGGGATCTGCAGTGATACCTTCTTTTATTTTTTGGACCGCCAGTTCGGCAACGGTTGTCGCCGATGGAGTCATCTTCGCAGGAGGAGCAAAAACTGCCTGTTGCCCGAACAGTTCCAATATACGGTCCCGGTATATTTTAGCCCCCTCTCCCAGAAACACAACGGGTTCATTGATTTTTCCCAGCAGGTCATCCGGTTTCAGGGCAGTTTCAGGCATAATCTTTGTGCAATCGTTATTCTCCCACCTGTAAAGTCCTGCATAGACCTGATTTTTCCGCGCATCAAGCATGGGGCAGATAAGGTGCTGACTGAATGGCAGGGTTCTGGCAAAGGCATCAAGGGTAGGAACGGGCACAATCGGCTTGTTCTCTGAGAAAGCGAACCCCTTCACCGTACTGAGTCCGATCCTGAGGCCCGTAAAAGACCCGGGGCCGATAGACAGGGCAAACACATCAATTTCGCCTATTGAGATTCCTGATGCGTTCAAAAGCCAGTCTACAGCAGGCATTAAACGTTCAGCATATGCGATTTTGACGTTTACCCGTACTTCACCAATGAGACCGTCAATATCGTCAAGCACTGCTATACTGCCGGCCAGAGTTGCTGTTTCCAGAGCAAGGACTTTCATGGGCTCCCCGTTAAATTTAATGTCTCATTGATTCAAGGTTCATAAAACAACCTTTTATGCTTTCGAAGGGTACAGGCGTGTTCCTGATTATTTCTTTTCCATAATGCTCCTGAGAATAGTTATTACATTGTCTTTCAGAGCGCTTATGTCTCCGCCAACCATACCCGGGGTCGTTTTCAGATTTCCCGCGATTATCAGCGACGGAGTCTCTTCAATTCTATTGTTATTCGCCATCAGCAAAGCTTCCCCGGCTTCGCGCGCTTTCTCTCCATTCCTCAGCCTGCGGCTGAACTCAAACCCGAGACCCGCTTTCATCCCCACATCCTCCAGCACCTCAATTTTCCCAATATCCCTGTGTTCCTCAAAAATTGCATGGAAGAGGGCCTTCTTCATCGCTTCGCCTTTTCCCGCCTCCACTGCAAGGAAATACGCCTCTCCCGGTTTTGGAGAACCCTCTCCCCAGAATATGGGCACAGTCTTCCACTTTATCTTTTTCGGAAAGTTCCCCTTGATAACGGGGATGGCCTTTTCAAAGTGATAACAGTGACCGCAATAGAAGCTGAGAAATTCAACAATCTCAACTTCCTCCCCATTGTAGGTGAACTCGCGCGTATCAAGCCGTTCAAACACACCTTGAATGTCTGCTTTCTGTTCAGCATGAACGGTGAAAGCAAACAATATCACTGCAGCAAGAATAAATATTTTTCCAAATCTCATCAAAAGCCTCCTTGTTCATTTTAATGCATAATTTTTTTCAGATGGATTGTGTAATCAAAGTCGGGGCTGTTTTCCTTTGTGTGACATTTTAAACATACTTTTTTCGTCACCGGCCTCATCGGTTTTGAAAAGTCCTCCATATGCCCCCTGTCGAGCCCGTGGCACTCTTCGCACTGCACATTGGCCAGTGCAGGAGTTGTGCTCATACTGTAAAACCCGCCCTCTTCTCCATACCCGACAACATGACATACTATACACTCGGGGTCATTCTCTTTTCCAACATGCTCAAGGCTTTCAAAGGCCCGTGCGTGGCGGGTCTTCTTCCAGCTTTCCTCAAATGGCTGGTGGCACTCTGCACACTTTGCCGCACCGAGATAGGTATCACTCGCCGGGGGCCTCACAGATTCGGAAATCAATCTGGCAACCTTTGCATCATAATCATCAAGCACAGCACGAACTTTTCCATCTCCCTCAATATCATTCCCGAGGTCCCGGAAGGAATTCTGATAGCCTTTTACCCTGCCCGCGTCATCAACCTGCAGGGTAAGGATCCCGACCTTTTTGCCCCTTTCAGCTCCCGCGACAATAATCGATTTCTCTCTGTTGAAAGGCTCTTCGAGGGTTTCTCCGCTTGAAGTAATAATTACATCACAGCCGCTCATATTTTCTGTCTGAGCGGCGGGATGGTCAGTAAGAAGGATGTCCAGTGTTCCCTCCAGACAGTCAGACGGATCGACAGCTATGATCACATTGACCGTTCCCCGTGATAGTGAAACAGCGCCCGTTGAACTATAGGACAATGCCGGTATTCCATACTGCTTGATCAGGGGGCTGAGAAAATCATCGGGGTAGGCCTGCTCACTGCTCATAAAAGCAACCGTGTCATACTTCATGACGGCAAAGGATTTCAGAAAGGCATCCACCTTCAATCTGCCTTGAGGCGAGTCCTTCGGCAGAAAATTACCGGCATCGACGAGAATGTACGGCGACAGCCCTTCCTCATGGGCAGAAAGGAATCCCGAGAGACGCGCCATCCCGCCGTAGTCGGTCTTCGGCGAGCACCCGCAGGGTTCCAGTTCACCCTTTATGGCGCCGGTGTAAATAATATTGAGGGTGTGTTCCTGGCCATGAGTTATAAAGGGGAGCAGGAACATGCTCATCATGATCAGCAAAGTTATTGGAATATTCATCATCTTCAAGGGTATTTTACAATAAAAAAGGCACTCCAGTGCAAAACGATAAAAGAGAGGCAAGAGGCGAGGGGTCAGAGGCACGAGGCCAACCCATAGCCCCTTACCTCTTGCCCCTTACCCATTTTCTTATTTGACAATAACCAGAAAAAACCACTACACTTGAACATATGCTCAAGTGTAAGAGGGAGGTATCTTATTCTGATGGGGCCTGATAATGATGTTTGTGAAGTGAATGCTGTAGATAAAAAGAAAGTCCGGGCTGTGACGAAGACCATGCTCACTGAGCATGAAGCAAAGAGCCTGTCCGAGACATTCAGCGTCCTCGCTGACCCCACACGCACAAAGATAATCTATGCCCTCTCAAAAGAAGAGCTCTGTGTGTGCGACATTGCGGGTATTCTGGGCATGAGCGTTTCCGCCGTTTCCCACCAGCTCAGGATTTTACGGAACATGCGCATTGTAAAGTTCAGGAAGGAATCGAAGATGGTGTATTATTCCCTCGATGATGACCATATCAGCACATTATTCAAGGAAGGGCTGAAACACATTCGTGAATAAATCTGTAGGGGCGAACGGCCGTTCGCCCCTGCGGCGTGTGATTATGCAAGACATAAAATTACAGATGCTCGAACCTTCCTGTAAGGAGGAAAGCAAATCCTGCTCCTGCTGCTCTGTCGACTTTTTTGAGGAAAAGCCGGCACACTGGAGACGGCAGCAAATCATCATTGGCAGTATTGCCGGTGCACTTCTTCTTTCCGGACTTATTGTTAATTTTTTCACTTCCTATTCCATGGCAGCTCAAATCCTCTATGCCTCCGTCATAGCTGTGGCTGGCAGGGATATTTTAAAGAAAGCCGGACGTTCAATAATGAATAGACGGCTGGACATGAACTGCCTCATGAGCCTTGCTGCCATCGGCGCCTTTTTCATTGGCCACGGCGAGGAAGGGGCTGCGGTCATTTTCCTGTTTTTCGTTGCCGAAAGCCTGGAAGAATATGCCGCAGCAAATGCGCGGAAATCCATATCTCAATTACTAAGCCTTGCCCCGGAGACAGCGAAGGTTAAGCGCCAGGGAAAAGAGCTGGAAGTCCATACCCATGAAGTTGAAACGGAAGAAATCATTGCTGTCCGACCCGGGGAAAAAGTCCCCCTCGATGGAAAGGTCTTAACAGGGCACTCATCAGTCAATGAGTCGCCTATCACAGGAGAATCCCTCCCTGTGGAAAAAAAGGAAGGCGACGCTGTGTTCGCCGGGACACTGAATGAAGAAGGGTACCTTGAAGTAGCGGTCACGAGAAAAGCCGACAACTCTGTACTTTCCCGGATCGTAAAACTCGTCGAGGAGGCCGAGCGCAAAAAATCAAGAACAGAAACATTCATTGATAAATTCGCCCGCATTTACACTCCATCGGTGATAGGGCTGTCTGTTGCGGCATTTCTCATTCCCACCTTATTCCTGGGGCAGGACTGGGATGTGTGGTTTTACAGGGCTCTTATTCTGTTAGTCATTTCATGCCCCTGCGCGCTGGCAATATCGACCCCTGTAGCAATGGTCTCCGCCATAACCAGTGCATCAAGACATGGCGTGTTAATTAAGGGGGCAACCTTCCTCGAAGAACTGAGCGGGATTAAAGCCTTCGCCTTTGACAAAACAGGGACCCTTACAAAGGGAAAACTGGAAATTACCGATATAATCGGTTTGAACGGTCATTCCCCGGAGGATGTCCTGTCTGTAGCTGCATCCCTTGAGACCCGCTCGGAACATCCCATAGCACGGGCCATTACTCAGGATGCTGCTGCGAAGGGTATTCAACTGAAGGAACTTACATCTTTTACGTCAATGAAAGGCAAGGGCCTGAAGGCCGAAATCGACGGGAAGCCGTACTATGCCGGGGCCAGGAATCTATTTGATAATCTCTCAATTAAAGTGCCTGACCAGTTGTCACAACTCGAAGAGGAAGGGAAGACGTCCATATTTATATCCAATGAGGAAAAAGCCATTGGCGTTATCGCATTAGGCGATAAAATCCGGGACAATACGCGCAGCGTTCTAGAAGACCTGAAAAGATTACACATCAGGACTGAAATGCTGACAGGTGACAACAATAAAGTTGCCGCATCGCTGGCAAAAAAGACAGGGGTGGACGAATATTATGCAGAACTGCTTCCTGAAGACAAAGTGAGCGTGGTCGAAAAACTGGCCCGCAGGTTCGGATCGGTGGCAATGGTCGGAGACGGGGTAAATGACGCTCCCTCTCTTGCCGCGGCAAACGTCGGCATAGCCATGGGGACCGCTGGGACCGACGTGGCAATAGAAACAGCGGACATTGCCTTAATGCATGATGACCTCTCAAAGCTTGATTATCTCATCCATTTAAGCAGAAAGACAATGGGTGTCGTAAAGCAGAACATTGCCGTCTCCGTTCTAATCAAGGGAAGCCTCACGATCCTGGCACTTGCAGGAATTATCAATCTCTGGGTCGCCGTGGCTGTCGGAGATATGGGGCTCAGCCTGGCGGTCATACTGAATGCGATCAGACTGACCAGGGTGCGGGCCTGATTACTTTCAAAGCTTCAACAGGATGTATCTTCCCGAATTTCTTCGAATCTCCGCGGGTTATCCACTGTAATCGTTTCATAAGTTCTTCATATTTAATACATTATAATTAAAAAGCAGAAGAAGCACCGCGGAATGCCATATAAAGATTAATACGGTATTGCCGATAAGAAACTCAGTGCGTACAGGTTGTGATTTCTCCTGTGAGGTATGACCCGCCTGTCATTGACTTCACGAATTGCGAAACGCTATAGTTAACGCTGGAGGTTTTTTTGGACGAAAAAGAGAAAGAAAAAAGAGATGTTTTTGAATCAACGTGGAAGTTTCTGGCTTCTGTAAAGCTTGCCATATTTTTACTTATTTCACTGGCAGGGACGTCAATCGTCGGTACCATTGTGGAGCAGCAGGCCGAACCGGCCAAAAACATCCAGCTCCTTGCAAAGTTTTTCGGGGACTCGGCGGCACCGACGGTGTACAATGTTTTTGCAAAACTCGGTTTTATGGACATGTACGGTTCATGGTGGTTCACGACCCTTCTCGCCCTGTTCAGTATTAACCTGATCGTATGCTCCATCGACCGCTTCCCAAAGACATGGCGTATTGTCAAAACACCTCAGAAACCCTTATCTGACAATGCTATAAAATCCATGCCCATAAAAAAGGAACTGTCCTTCAATACAACGCTGAATGCGGCGAAGGATGAATTCCTGAATAGTCTGAACGCTTCGAGGTATACCGTTCTTGAAGCAACAGAAGAGGATTCCCTGCGGTTATATACACAAAAACACAGGTATGCGCGCCTGGCCGTTTATGTTGTGCATTTAAGTATTATCCTGATTTTCATCGGGGCAATTATCGGTATAAAGTTTGGATTCAAGGGGTATTTGAATTTACCCGAAGGGCGGAGTTCAGATAGGGCCTATAAATCCCCTACGGAACCAATCCCCCTCGGATTTACCATTAAGTGCAACTGGTATGACACAGAGTATTACCCAGAAATAGACACTCCGAGGGAGTTTTCGAGCGAGCTCGTCATATTGGAAGACGGCAAAGAAATAGTAAAAAAAGTTATTGAGGTCAATGACCCTCTCAAATATAAGGGGATTACCTTTTTCCAGTCCAGCTACGGAATGATGCCCGAGGCAGTGGGGTTCTTTGTCCTGGATATTACGCCTGCAGGCGGCCAGGAACAGAGGATCTGGGTACGATTCGGCGACACCTTTAAGATTCCCGGAGCAGAAATCAAAGGGACGGTCCGCGATTTTTCAACAGCCCTTACCCGCGACAGGTACACGGGAAAACTTACAACCTACTCTGAGAATATGGTCAACCCTGCTCTTTCAATAGAGTTTGAAGAGCCCGGAAAAGAAAAGTACACGGGCTGGATTTTAAAACGGTATCCTGAAACAGGCGTGCTTCAGGGCGGCCATACAGTCAAGTTCGCCGACTACTGGGGTGTTGAGTACACGGGGCTCCAGGTCTCAAAAGACCCGGGAGTATGGTTTATCTACCTTGCCTCCATAATCATGACTCTCGGACTGTATATTTGCTTTTTTATAAGCCACAAAAAGATATGGATAAATATTACGAAAGATAAAAAATCAGTCAAAGTCGCCGTTGCAGGCTCTACGAGCAGGAACAGGCTCAACTTTGAACAGGAAATTGATAAAATAGTCTCTCACGCATCAAAGGCTTTAGAGGGAAGGAGCAAGAAATGAACAGTTCTGTTTTTTTTGATATATCGGCAGGCTTATACATAGCCGCAATGATATGTTATGTCATCTATCTCGTCGTCAGGAATAATACAACGGGCTTAATCGCCTCTACGCTTACCATTATCGGTTTTGTCAGCCAGAGCACGGCATTACTTATCCGATGGGTTAATTCGTACGACTTCTGGCTTTCGGCCAACCCTTCTTCGGGATTCGTTGAGTCCATATTGAGAGCAGCTCCACTCAGGAACCTTTACGAGTCGCTCGTATTTTTTGTCTGGTCCTTAATATTGTTTCACCTCTTTGTCGAGTTTAAATATAAAAACCGTTCAATAGGGGCCTTTGTAACACCCCTCGCAGCCCTTGCCCTTCTCTTCATAGATGTATCAGGCTCATCAAAGGAGATCCAGCCTCTCATTCCGGCACTGCAGTCGAACTGGCTTCTCTTCCATGTACTGCTGAGCTTTCTCGGGTATGCGGCCTTTGGTGTATCATTCGGTGCGTCAGCGGCATATATCGTGACGATTACTGAATCCAAAAAAGAGAAAACATATATATTCTGGAGCATCATAATCGGCATCTTCCTGACAGTGCTTATTGCCATGGGGATTGATTTTCTGAGCCTGTCTGCTGCCGAGCGGGGCCAGCTGATACAGAACCACTTCCTCAAAACAACTCTGAGAAACCCTTCGGGAGCAATAGCCATAGCCAGCTGGGTCATTGCAGCCGGTTTCATTTTTGTCCTCTGGAATTTCGGCATCAGACTTAAAAAGGTCCTGACCAGTCTGAATCTGACACCGGCCATGCTTGACGAGATTACCTATAAGAGCATCGCTGTTGGATTCCCTCTGTTTACTATCGGCGGATTGATCATGGGAGCCATATGGGCAAACAGCGCCTGGGGGAAATACTGGACCTGGGACCCGAAAGAAACCTGGTCCCTCATAACATGGTTTGTGTATGCCCTCTACCTCCACGCCCGTTTTGTAGGCGGATGGAGAGGCAAGCGCGTGGCAATACTGGCGGTTATCGGGTTTGTAGCGGTAATTTTTACTTATCTCGGAGTTAATCTCGTTCTTTCAGGGCTCCATGCATACGGAAGCGGATAGACGAAGAGCACGAAAACAGAACAATCAGGAAAGGCACAATGGTAATGCCACATTGTGCCTTTTTCTTTTAAGGGGCTTGGTAACGATTACAGCGGCAACCCTGCTCAGCAGCAGCTTCCGAGGTTAAGCCTGATCAAAAATTCCAGATAGGCGGGAGGTATGTCTAAAAGCTTGACTCCCATGCCCTCATAAAAATCAGCCGACTGGACCAGCCTTACCATTTTAGCGTGTACTTTCAGTACCTCATCTTTTAGTGGAATATGAATTTCAAATACGGGGCTCAGCGGAAAGGACGTCATTTTACTGATAATCGTTTCAATATACATGCCCTCTTCCGAACAGTTTATCACGGTCCCAAGTCGTATTATCCCTGATGCGCAAATGCATGCCCCTTTATTTGCATATATTCTTTTTTGGGCCCTTTTCTCGATAGAATTAATTCCCTTCATTCAAACCGTTCCACAACACTGATCGTTCAGAGCAGAGAAATGCGTATATTCCCGGATACTAGGGCATTCCTCATGATTACTCATTGTTCCTATGCCTGCTTAGATGCAAAGGCAGTGCCAGAAATAATTTCAGCTGTTTACCCTGTTGTTTTATATATAGAACGAGGAAAGGCGGAGAGATAACACCAGGACTTCATGGCAATGAATTGTATAGTTTTCCCTACATTACACATATACGGCCTCGGCAATACATGCGAGGACACGCAAGAGAATAAGGCCATATCTCGCAATGCACGACATAATGTACAAGCGCACAGGATAGTATTCTGATCATATTTGAAAATTAGAGGGCATCACGCAGAATCATAAGAGCCCAGCAAAACTCTTTGTATTGCTGGGGAGGATCGATAATCTCTATCCCCACATTTTCAATTAAACTGCCGGGGCTTGTCTGGAATGCCCACCTTTTCGTACAGTCCAGGTCAACTGATTCATCATTAGGGAGCTGTAATTTTACATTAATGCATGAAGCAAGATTATTATGTCTTTCTCTCTCTGCAAGGGGGACTCTCGCATAGAGACCATATTCGGATATATTGGTTATAAAGGCCTTGCATCGAGCGCCATGGGCAATAATTTCCCCCTCTAAATGTACAGGGATTCTTGTGTAGAATCTCTTCGCCATATCAATAAATGCCCCTGTTCATGGATATCAAGAACCTCTTTTTCATTTTTATCATGAAATCAGTCATACGTCAATCGGGGATTCACCTATAAACACTGCTCCCTTATACAACAAAATCAATTTTGCGAAAATATCCCCCTGCGGTATAATGAGTAATGCTTCGCGAACTTCATATAAAAAACTTCTCCATCTTTGATGATGCGACTGTTGAGTTTGACAATGGTTTCAATGTCCTCACAGGTGAAACAGGTGCCGGAAAATCCATAATAATCAACGCACTGAGCCTTGCTCTCGGGGAAAAAGCTTCTGGAGATTTCGTCAGAAGCGGTGAAAAGGAGGCAGTCGTTGAAGCATACTTTGACATCCCTCCCAAAAGACTTCACCCTTCTTCGCTGCACTTCCTCAGTGAAAACGGTATTGAAGTCGATGATGGCTTCATTTTAAAACGAATTATCACACAGCACGGAAGGAGCAGGGCTTACATTAACGGTTCAATGGTAAACATGCAGGCACTCTCTGATGTCAGCAGCGCCATTATTGATGTCCACGGCCAGTACGAACACCAGTCACTCCTCTCTCCGGAAAAACAGCTGGATTTACTGGATGCCTACGGAGGGCTTGTTCCTGCCCGGCAGGAGTTAGCGGGAATTCATTCGTCACTGCTCTCTTTAAAGAAACAGGTGCTCGATCTTGAGCAGAAAGAAACGGAACGGGCCCAGAGAACAGACATTCTGAAATTTCAAATGAATGAAATAGCAGGCGCAGGAATAAAAAGAGGAGAAGATGCAGAGCTTGAAGAAGAAATAAAGATCCTGGGAAATGCGGGCCGGCTTGCAGAACTTGCCAACAGTTCATATGCTTCTCTGTATGCTTCCGATTCATCATATATTACCGGGCTTACCCGTATCCGTGACTGCCTGAAAGAAATATCGGATATCGATGCACGGGCAGCTGACTCTCTCAAATCTATTGAAGAGGCGCTTCCGCTCCTCGAGGAAACAGCATATTTCCTCCGGGACTATAGAGAAGATATTGACTTCAGCCCTGAACGGCTTGAGCACATCCAGGAGAGACTGGAACTGATTAAAACCCTGAAGAGAAAATACGGCAGCACTATAGATGAAATCCTGGAGTTCTGGGAAAAGGCCGTTCTGGAGCTCGAAGAACTGGATCATTCCGGCGAAAAAAAGGAATCACTGGAGAAGGAACTGGAAGCAGAGAAAGTCAGATTAACAGAGGCTGCGCAGAAATTATCAAAAAGCAGAAAGTCTGTGTCAAAAAAAATAGAGGCAAAAGTCGAGGCCGAACTTGCAGAGCTTTCAATGTCAGGGACAAAGTTTTCGATTCAGATTTCGCAGGAAAAGGGAGACCATACCCTTGATGGATTTCAAACAATGGAAACAGGGATTGATCATGTGCAGTTCCTGATTGCCCCCAATGTTGGAGAAGAACTCAAGCCTGTATCCAGCATAGCCTCCGGGGGAGAGCTTTCCAGAATAATGCTTGCACTGAAGGGAATTCTTGCCCGGGACGGTGATATTCCTGTGCTGATATTTGATGAAATTGATGCGGGAATCGGCGGAAAGACAGCAGAAACAGTGGGACAAAAGCTTCATGCTCTTGCATTATCTCATCAGATAATAACCATAACGCACCTTCCGCAGATTGCAACCTGTGCCAACAGCCACCTGAAAATTGAAAAAAAAGTTAAACAAAGAAGGACCGTAGTTGAGGTCCTCAAAATTGAAGGTGATGAAAGAACGGAAGAAGTAGCCCGTATGCTCAGCGGGAGCATTTCCGATGTTTCCATAAAACATGCACGAGAAATGCTGCAGAAAGGGACGTAGACTGAAACATTTATTCATATAAAATTATTATCATTCTATAATTGTTGATTATACTTATTTTTGCATGAACCTGCGGTGATCAAACCATCATATTACCCACAGTAACACTTCCGGTTACCTCGTGCTACAATTTGTTGCGTAAGCCAAAATATATTATGGCATAAATAATTCTAACTCGTTGTTTTATAGGTCAATTCTATAAATATACCCTGGCACTCTAATTGCATTAATTTTCCTTACATACTCCCCCTCTCAGAACTCAGGATTTACCTTAGGATCACGACATAACGTGCTGTAAAATTTAATTATTGACAAGCAAGAATAACTGTGATAATTTCAGAATCATAACGTGATTATCAATATCTTAACGATATACATCGATACTAACCTTAACCCGCTGTAACAGAAAAGGGGGAATTTGATGAAGTTTGGTTCTGA
>CALZGI010000003.1 GCA_945786855.1 Thermodesulfovibrionia bacterium
ACGTTGAATGTTCGATGTTCGCCGTTCATCATTAGAAAGATATTGATTCCGGAGCGGCAGATTCATTGGCAAGTTCGTCAAAAGCGCTCCGCAGTTCACTGAAGATTTCGATCCACGGCTGACCCTTCAGGTTTAATTCAATGCCTCCCTCGGGTAAAAATTTTATTCTGCCCTTTCTTGTTCTCTGCAGTGAAAATATCTGCTCCGGCATAACCGGTGTGTCTTCGGCAAAAATGATCCGGATCATGCCGGAGTTATTTTCAATCCTGGTAATAAAGAGTTTCATGGCCAAAACCTTGATTTCCATTATCTCAATAAGCCGCCTCGTGTCATCAGGCGGTGGACCGAACCTGTCTTTCAGTTCGTCAAGAATCTTCTCGAGAGAACCCACCTCTTTGGCAGACGCAATCTTCCGATATAAAGACATCCGCAGATCAGGGTTTTCGATATAGTCCTCTGAAACCAGCGCTCTCGTTTTCAGTTCGATGACGGGTTCAGCCCGGGCAGCCATTTTTTCACCCTTCAGTTCTGCGACTGCGCTCTCAAGCATTTCCATGTACATATCAAATCCCACGGCCTCGATATGACCTGACTGCTGGGCACCGAGAAGATTGCCTGCCCCCCTGATCTCGAGGTCCTTTAATGCCAGCCTGAAACCAGCTCCCAGATATCCCATTTCCTGTATGGCCTGAAGTTTTTTTCTTGCCTGTTCCGAAATTATGTCCTCTCCCGGAATGAGAAAGTAGGCATAGGCCCTTACGTTGGAGCGCCCGACGCGGCCCCTCAGTTGATAGAGGTCGGCGAGACCAAACCTGTCTGCCCGGTTAATAATTATTGTGTTCGCAGAGGGAACATCAAGACCTGCACCGATAATGGATGTAGAAACCAGGATATTAATTTCCTGGTGAAAGAAGCGATGCATTACCTGCTCAAGTTCTTTTTCATTCATCTGCCCGTGGGCAACGCCAATCTTCCCTTCTGGAACAAGTCCGCCCACAAAGCTTCCAATTTCATAAATGTCACGAATACGATTGTGTACGAAGAATGCCTGCCCCCCCCTGTCCAGTTCGTGCTGGAGCACTTCCCTGATCAGTGTCGGATTAAAGCGCGCAACCGTGCTTTTTACTGCAAGCCTCTCCTCGGGCGGCGTTTCGATCGTACTCATCCCCCTTATGCCGGAGAGGGCCATATGCAGCGTTCGGGGGATCGGGGTTGCAGAGAGGGTCAGGATGTCAACGTCGCTTTTCATCGCCTTTATTTTTTCCTTGTGAGTAACACCGAATTTATGCTCCTCATCAATCACGAGGAGCCCGAGGTTAAAAAAGTGCACGTCTTTTGCCAGAAGCCTGTGCGTTCCGATTATGATGTCTATGCCGCCTTCTACAAGGGTGTTCAGTGTCTCCTTCTGTTCGGCCCTGCTCTTAAACCGGCTCAGAAAATCGATCTTTATCGGGAAGGCGGAAAACCTCGCCACAAATGTTTCATAATGCTGCTCTGCAAGAATTGTTGTCGGCACGAGGACTGCAACCTGCTTCGAATCATAGACCGCCTTAAAGCAGGCACGCATTACCACTTCTGTCTTTCCATACCCGACATCTCCGCACAAAAGCCTTTCCATCGGCACAGGCTGCTCCATGTCATGCTTGATTTCACTGATAGACGATAACTGGTCAGGTGTCGCTTCATAGGGGAAAAAGCCGTCAAATTCGCTGTGCAGCTCCGTGTCTTCGGAAAAAGCATCGCCCTTTGCAGTGGTCCGCCGGGCATAAATCTTGATAAGCTTCTCGGCCATATCTTTAATTTTCTTCTGGATCCTCTGTCTGGTCCGCTTCCATGTCTTACCGCCAAGCTTGTCAATTTTTGGGGTAATACTCTCGGGGGCATGATATTTCTGAACCACGTTCATCCGCTCAAGGGGTACAAATATTTTGTCTCCTCCCTGATACTCGATAATAACAAAGTCATCTTCACACCCTTCAATTCTTTCTTTTTTAATTCCGAGAAATTTCCCGATACCATGTTCAATATGGACCAGATAATCTCCTTCCTTGAAATCTTCCATGGAAGAAATGAGATTTGTGACCGCTGATTTTCTTATTGATTTATAGACAGGGCGCCGGCCGAATATATCCGTGCCGGCAAGAATAATAGTATTCTGACAGGCAAACCCGCTGCTTAATTGACCTACGGTAATAAAGCGGCTGCGGGTTTCTTTCATAGCATCACTGCTGCTGATAACAGAAACATCGGCGTCCTGCTCATGAAACAATTCTTTCAGTCTTTTTGCCTGGCCCTCAGATGAGCAGACCATCATTATGGAGCACCGCTCTTTTAATTCGTCCACCTGTCTCACGAAATCGTCAACTGTTTTTCTTTCATCACGAAGAAGGCCGAACCCTGTAAGGCTGCTTACAGAACAGTTAAAACCCTCTCCCTCAAGAGGCAGCGATGTGAGGGAGACAGTCTTCCTGTCCTGAACCAGCCGCTCAATATCCTGATGAAGCCTTTTTATGTCATCGGGCTCACTGAATACGAGCATGCTGTCTGAGAGAAGGGCAAGAAGATTCGGCCCTTCCTGAGGTTCTGCTGCCGGGCAAAGCTTTACCTGCTCTATTTCTTCGATCGATAACTGGGTCTCCACATTGAAGGACCTCAAAGACTCAACCTCATCACCGAATAATTCTATCCTCAGGGGGAGTTCCCTGTCGGGAGGGAATATGTCCAGTATCCCGCCCTTCAAGCTCATCTCACCTGCGCCGGACACAATGGGGACATGCAGGTACCCCTGAAGGTGCAGTTCTTCCAAAAGCAATTCCCGATCCAGCACATCACCCCTGTCTATCCGCAAAAGAGGGTACTTTTCCCGGGGCCACAGGGGGGAAAGAGCGGCATCTACTGATGCAATGCATTTTGCCTGCTCTGAGGTATACAGCAATGAAAGGCTTTTTGAATGCCCGGCACCGCCTGCCGGTGTTATCAGGAGAGGAGGGTCCCTATGAAGAAGGTTTGACCAGAAAAGAGTATCGGTGTACAATTCAGCGGCCTTTTCCTCTGTCGGACAGAGAAGGAGGCAGGAGACATCCAGCATTGAAAACAGCAAAGCCCCCGATGAGCCCGGGAGGGAAGTAAAGGTATCCGCCCTTTCTTCTTCAATCGCCTTTACGGTTTCCTGAAAAATAGAGAGATCAAGCGGCACGGCAGGAAGTTCCAAATCCCAGGCAAATAATAAAGGAACACCACATTTCAAATACCAAAGGACAAAAAACGTTTCCTGTTCCGGTCATTGGGATTTTATGTTTATGATTTATCTGGAATTTACTATTTGGTATTTGTAATTTCGTTTGCAATCCAATCCTTGGCTTTGTCGTTATAGCAATAGTCAGCTGGATCAGCATTCCCTGCATGTGAGGCAATTGTTAAGTATATCACATTACAATATTCATCAGTTATAATAACATCTGCCAGTCAGGGCAACTTTGACAAGGGATTATAGGTTAACAGCTATCAGGCAAACACCACTCATCGGCATATTTTTTGTCCTTCTGTTTCTCTTCTCTGGAGTCATCGGATGCAGCCGGCAGGAAACCCCGAAAAAAGTGAGCCTTTCCCGGCGCGCCGGCGAAGTCTCAACCACCAATGAACGGCTTCAGCCAAATACGCTCTGGTTCGGGTTCGACCTGAGGCTTGGACCAAAAGAAGAGGTAAGGATCTATACCCCTTTCCTCAAGTACCTTGAGAAAGCGACGGGGAAACATTTCCGCATTCAATTTACCGAAAAGTACGAGGACACTGTAGATAACCTTGGCAAGGGAGTCACCCATTTCGCGTCACTGGGGACACTCAATTATGTAATCGGTTCAGAGAAATATGGGATAAAGTATCTGGTGAGCGGCGCAAATAAAGAGGGGGATCCGAAATATTATACAATGATTATTACGAAACCGGACAGCCTCCTGAGGGAAATTGAAGACATACGAGGGAAGTGTTTTGCCTTTGGGTCAACGATGTCAACCCAGGGTCATCTTATTCCGAGGAAAATGCTTGAAGATGGGGGTATCACACTGGACGACCTCAGCAGGCATATGTATACCGGCTCGCATATTAACGCGGCAAAAGCGGTATTAAACGGCGAGTGTGACGCCGCGGGGATCCAGGACAATCTTGCACATCGCCTCGCAGCAGAAGGAAAGATCAGGATTATGAAAATATCCGACTCCTACCCGAGCAGCATTATCGCATATAATCCGGCGGTTGACATCACGATTGTTGAAGCCGTAAAGTCCGCGCTTCTCAATTTCGAGCCATTGGGAAAGCATAAGACGAGCCTGCATGAATGGGACAAAACGGAGATGCCTCTGGGCTTTACACGAATCAATGAACTTGAACTGAACAGGGTCAAGATCCTGGCAGGACAATATGGAGTGCCGACTCATTGAAATTAAAAACAAAGATAACGTTTCTGACCATAACTGTCGCCCTTGGTGTCAGCTTTTTTATAATCATACTGGTAAGAGGGTATTTTATCGATGCCTTCCGCAGCGAACTCCAGAAAAGGGCCGTTTCCATAACAGGGAGCCTCTCTGACAGAATTGCCAATAACATTCTCCTGAAAGACTCCTTTCAAATATCCAGGGCATTCAGTGAAGTTCTCGAAAAGGAAAAGGATGTGGAGTACCTGTTCGTTACTGATCAGGAAGGCATGATCCTGGTCCACACCTTTGAGAATGGAACTCCTCCTGATATTCTGACCTGGAATCCTGTCAGCGGGGACGAACTTCATGTTCAGCTCCTCGATACGGAAAAGGGGTACATCAGGGATATCGGGATAAACGTATTCAAGGAAACGAAATCAGAGATTCATCTCGGGATAAGGGAAGACAGCCTCAAAGAAATACTTTCCCGTGCAAGGGAAATAACATACCCGGGAATTATCATTATTATCATTCTGGGAGTAATCGCGTCATTTATATTGAGCAGATTAATCACTGAGCCGCTGAATAAAATTATCGACTTCACAAAAGTTCTCGGAAGGGGCGAATACGGGAAGAAGGTAGAGGTGCAGTCCGGCGATGAAATTGGATATCTTGCACGCAATTTCAATACGCTATCAATGCAGCTTAAGTCAGCGCAGGAAAAAATGGAAGAAGCCTATACCTATACTCACCTTTTGCAGTCTGAAAAACTTTCCTCCATCGGGCATATTTCTGCCGGTCTTGCCCATGAACTGAAAAACCCCATGACCACATTAAAAATGATGTTTCAGGCTTTTAAGGAACAGCCGGACATGACAAAAGAGGATGCCGAAATTATCAGCACTGAGATCGATAAAATAGATAATGTACTCGCGAACTTTCTGGAATTTGTAAAACAAAAGGGACTTCACTTTTCTGAAGTTGACCTCAATGAACTCGTAGACCGTGTATTATCGCTTGCAGCCTATGACATGGAGAATGCAGGAATTGCAATGCAGAAAGAGCTGATAGATGCCCTGCCTCCTGTAAATGCTGACAGGGGTCTTCTGGAACAGGTATTTCTCAATCTCGTGCTGAACGCTGTCCAGGCAATGCCTGACGGCGGAGAAATCCGGATATCGGGAAAATCGGATGACAGGTATGCCGAAGTGATGATCTGGGATAAGGGCGGGGGGATTCCTTCAGACATCAGCTCCAGAATTTTTGATCCTTTTTTTACGACCAAGGATGAAGGGACCGGTCTTGGATTACCTATCGCGTATAATATAATAAAATCTCACGGAGGAAATTTATTCTTCAACAGTAACGAAGGGAAGGGAACAGTATTTACCGTGCGGTTACCAAGAGAGGTTAAAGGTGGATAAGATCCTTGTTGTAGACGATGAAGAAGGCGTGCGCCATTCATTTAAAAAAATACTCGCCAGAAAGGGATATCATGTAGTCACGGCAAAAGACGGGCTGGAGGCGATTGAAAAGGCAGAAGAAGAACGCCCCTCTCTTGCAATAATGGATATCAATATGCCAAAAATGGACGGACTGGAAACTCTGCAGAGACTCAAGTCTATTGATCCCGACCTTACGATCATAATCATGACAGCCCACAGCACATCGGAGAGGGCAATAACGGCCATGAAACACGGAGCCTATGATTACCTCACAAAACCATTTGACAACACTTCTATAATGTCTCTCATCGAGAAGGCCCTTGCAGAAAGAAAGATGCCCGCTCCTTCGTCTTCAGTCGAAATTGTGGATGACAGGGGCGAACGAATTATAGGTAAAACGCCTGCAATGCTCGATATATTCAAAAAGATTGGACAGGTTGCGGGGAGCGATGCGACTGTGCTGATCAGGGGAGAGAGCGGGACAGGAAAAGAAAAGGTAGCGCGGGCAATTTACCACCACAGCACAAGGGTGAACGGAACGTTTCTGCCTGTTAACTGCGCTGCCATTCCGGAGAACCTTCTGGAAAGTGAGCTCTTCGGCCATGAGAAAGGTGCCTTTACCGGGGCGGAAAGCAGGAAGACAGGGAAATTTCAGCAGTGTCACAACGGCACAATGTTCCTTGATGAAATCGGGGACATGCCCATTCTCCTGCAGTCAAAACTTTTGAGAGTGCTTGAAGACGGCACTTTTCAGAGACTTGGCGGAAAAGAGATGATCAAAACAGATGTAAGAATCATTGCCGCTACAAACAAGAATATGAAAGAACAAGTAAAAAACGGTGAATTCCGAGATGATCTGTACTGGCGATTAAATGTTGTATGCATACCTTTGCCGCCGCTCAGAGAGAGAAAGGAAGACCTGGAAGACCTTATAGCGCATTTTATAAAAGTCTTTAACATACAGCTGGGGAAAAATATATTTGGTGTTACCCCGGAATTAATGAATGAGTTCATACATTATGAATGGCCCGGCAACATAAGGGAGCTTCAAAGCATTATACAGAGGGGAATGATACTGTGCCAGAAAGACCTGCTCGACCATGAAGATTGTGAATGGGACCCTCAAAGAAGTGATTTTGATGTAGAGCAGAGAGACGTGGAAAAGTCGCTTTCTGATGCAGCACATGAGCTTCTCAAAGAAAAAGGCTTGAATATCCATAAAGAGGCTGTTTCATTATTTGAGAGTATATTAGTAAATAAAGCACTCGAAATGAATAACAACAATCAGGTATTGACAGCAAAATTCCTTGGCATCTCGAGAAATACTCTCAGGGAAAAAATTGGGAAAAAAAAGGGCTCCAGCGTGCCTGAAAAGTAAACATTCTGTTCAATTATTGAACACAGCAATCCTCCGCAATTATCTTAACTCCCCTCTTTTTAAGACATTAAATTCGGGCATAAATATTGCTTTTACTTATATGCTTTTATAAAAGCTGCCGGAAGTTTATGAAAGTGTCAGGGAGAAAAACAGACCTTTTACTTAAAACGGGGCACTTGAAAGAGAGCGGGAAAATCACCAGGCTTGGAACAAGCCCAAAACGCAACACGAAGAAAGGAGAAAAGAGTATGAAAAGAAGTACAATCGTAGTACTTGTCTTAATGGCATTCATAGTGAGCATCACCTCATCCGCCATCGCTGCAAAGTCACTCTATGATGAAGTTACGAAAAGAGGAGTCGTAAGGATCGGTCACGGGACTGATGTGCCGCCCCTGAGCTTTATTGATCCCAAAGACGGCGAACTGAAGGGTTTTGACATTGACCTTGCCAAGGCAATGGTAGCCCAGATTGGCACGATAATGGGCAAAGAGCTTAAGATGGAGGGAGTCGTTGTGAACAACAAGACAAGGATCGCCTTCCTCGCCAACAAGAGAATAGACCTGACTATCCGGAGCATGAGCCACACGAGAAGCCGCGATGAGCAGGTTGACTATGCCGAGCCTCCCTACCTCTGGACGGGAAAAATATTCTATGCGAAAAAAGGCAAGTTTAAAAGCCCTATGGATATCTGCGGAAAAACAATGGCAGTTACCCAGGGATCAAACGCCTACATAGCCGGACAGGAGTATCTCAAGGAAATGGGCTGTAAAAAGGATTTTAAGATCAACTCCTATCAGAACAATGCTGAATGTTTCCTCGCCCTGAAGCAGGGGAAAGTGGATGCCTATATCCAGGACACACCGATTATTGCCGGTGTTGCAGGCGCAGAGGGCGTTTCCTATGAGCCCGTGGGCCCCATCTTCAGCCCCGGTCTCTACGGAATCGGCACTCCTCCCAATGACAGCAAGTGGAGAGACACTGCAAGCTTCGCGCTGCAGGATCTCATGTCAAACGGGACCTACGAGAAGATCTACCTGAAGTGGTTCGGCCCGAACGGTATTGCTCCATTGCCGGTCAATTCAAGGCCGAGACTGCCCGCGGATATCTTTGGTGACAGAAACCAGTTCGTATGGCCTAACTGATTATAATCTTCGTCCGGGGATATTGAGGGATATCCCCGGGCTTTTTCTTATCCTCTTATTTAAGCTGAAATGACACGTTATCAGTTTTTCCAGGATTCTCTTTATTCTATAATAGTAATAGAGCCTGTCAGGAACAAGAAAAAGTATCTGAAGGGAGTCGATCAGGAATTCGTCTCGCAGGAGTGATTTTATTGACAAATCTGAGCCTGCTCTTAACGAGATAGCAAAGAAGTGAAATATCTTTCTGCTGAACAGGTGCTTTTTATCCACAGCAGGTTAATCAATCGAAACGGCGGGTCTCACAGTGTCAAGGATAAAGACCAGTAAAACCCGCCACCAGTTTACTTTAACTTCTGTATCTTCCTGATCATCTCACTCGTTGATCTGCCTTCAACAAAAGGAATCGTCTGCACCTCATTAACAAGGTCGCTGCCCACGATATCTTCAGGCTTCCAGTCTGCCCCTTTGACAAGCACATCCGGTCTTATTTCCTTAATCAGTTCATAGGGAGTGTCTTCATGAAAGAGGGTAACAAAATCGACCATGGAGAGCGCTGAAAGGACTTCCGCCCTTTCATTTTCAGGGACAACAGGCCTGCCGGGCTTAATGGCCGATACGGAACTGTCTGAATTCAGTCCTATGACAAGGATATCACCCAGTTTCTTCGCTTCATCAAGATACCGGACGTGTCCGACATGAATGAGGTCAAAACAGCCGTTGGTAAAGACAATTTTCTTTCCCTCACTCTTCAGCTGATGAATGATATCCCGGAGGTTTGATCTTTGAATAACTTTTTCCATGTACCCATTTAATGTTAGTCCATAACCTTACGATGTGAGCCGTCATTCCCGCAGTCTGTTGAGCGGGTCGGAGCGACTCTCGCGTAGACTCGCATCGAGAATCCAGTCTTTTCAATAGCTGCTGGATGCCCGATGAAAGACTTCGGGCATGACAAAAACAAAAAGGTTCGTTTATGGACAGACTCTGTCTATAGTAAATAGTATGGAGAGTAAATTCAAATACTATTTCATTTGACTAATTCTGAACAGGCACTTTACAATTTACCATGTTTGGCAGCTATTTTGGACATATATTTGATAAACCGCTCTCATCACTTGCCCGGATAGTGAGTATCAGTCCGAATGCTCT
>CALZGI010000004.1 GCA_945786855.1 Thermodesulfovibrionia bacterium
CTTCTTTCTGTTCATTCCCGAAGTTCTCTTTGATGTGGTCATATACCATGTTTTTAAAGTCAGCAGGCAGTGACGGACTGTCAAACATGATGTTCTGGAATCCCGTTGCAAGGTGGACTTCCGATGTTCCTGTCGTAGGGAAGTTATTGAATGCTTCGTCGGGAAGGGTTGATGCGCCATGCTGTACAGCTCCTGACAAGCCGTATTCCTTCCGTGCCACTTCAGACATTTCTCTTAACGTGTCAAAATCAATTTTTACCTGGGCGAGTGAACCGTCAGGAAGGACAACTCCTCCGTGTGAGGTTCCGGACTGGACGCTTAATTTGCTCACTCCCTTTCCTGCATTCATGGTTTCATTAAAACCGTCAAGGTAAGCCCTCAGTTCTTCAGAGGTACTGTTTTTCCCCCCTATCTCTCCGATTTCTCCGCCAATGGATACAGTGACTCCTTCAGGTTCAATTCCCCGTATGTACGTTGACAATTCTACTGCCGTTTCAAAGTTTGGCCGCTGCTCTTCTTTCAGACTGTCCTTGTCAAGATCAACAAGTGTAGAAGTATCAAGGTCGATGTTATAGAACTCAGCTTCCACTGCCTCCTTAATCAGCCCTTTCACATAATCCATCTCAAGTTTCGGATTATCCAAAAAGTACTTTCTTACAGTCTGAAAGTGATCGCCCTGAATAAACACGGGCCCGGTAAAACCTTCTTTTACTGCAGCAGCAAGGACAGCCGCAGTGTACTCAACGGGTCTCTGCTTTGTATAACCGATCTCGGAGCGGGCAATTTCGAATATTAGAGCCCCCACATTCTTTTCCATTGCCTTTTTGAAAATTGTTTTTGAAGTATCATAGGTAAGACCTCTGATATTCATTGCCGGAACAGTAAATCCGGGATAGTTTTTCCCCATTTCTTCATACAGTGACTGGATGGATGCGGGAATGGCACCCATCTGTTTTGCTATTTCGATGACGAGTCTTTGAAGGCCCGTTCTCTTTTCCTCATCAGGGTTAAATACTGCTTCGTAGATGAGGTCATCCATCAGGCCCCTGACAGCATCACCATTGTTTACCAGGACCTTACCGTTACTGATGCTGATACAATCCTTGAGTTTTGCTAATACTTCTGACATATTTCCTCCTCAAATTTGTTTTGTTGAAGTGTCTATTCCATACTGAAACAGTGAATATTTTAACTGAATTGATTTATTTAGTCATGTCCTTCATATCCGTGGTCGATGACCCGAAAGGCAGAAACCATTAGAGTCAAATATCGATTAAGAAGTACAGGTAGTGTTATCGGACAATAAATTCTTTAGAATCCTTGCGGGCACGGTCATCTTTGTAGCTGCTGTCAGCAACATCACCTTCTATGTCCTGGCCGGCAATAAACTCCTCGGTCATTTTGTATGCCAGATCATCACTGAACTGTTTCGGAGGGTGTTTCATAAAATAGGCTGAGGGGGAGAAGAGAACGCCGCCTTTCCCTCTTGTCAGGGCAAGTTTGGAGCACCTGATAGCATCGATAGCGACGCCGGCTGAATTGGGAGAGTCTTCAACGGAAAGTCTCAGCTCAAGGTTCATTGGAATATCTCCGAAGAGTTTCCCCTCCATGCGGATAAAACAGACTTTATTATCCTTTTGCCACGGGACATAATCACTCGGGCCGATATGGATGTTCTCCGGGTCAAGTCTGGTATCCAGAATTGACTGGACCGCTTCTGTTTTGGATTCCTTTTTCGATGCAAGCCTGTTCCTGTTCAGCATGTTCAGGAAATCAGTATTGCCCCCTGTGTTTAGCTGATAGGTCTTTTCTATTTTGACGCCCCTTTTTGTAAATAAGTCTGCAAGTGTCCTGTGGGTAATGGTTGCGCCAAGCTGTGCCTTGATATCGTCACCGATCAGAGGAAGGTTTTTCTCTTTAAATTTACGGGCCCATTCAGGATCACTGGCAATAAAAACAGGCATGTTGTTTATGAATCCTATGCCTGATTCAAGCGCGCATTCGGCATAAAATCTTGCGGCATCTTCTGAGCCTACAGGAAGATAGTTCAGCAGCATCTCGGCCCCTGAATCATCGAGTAATTTGACTATCTCATCCCTTGTCGGCTCTTTTTCTTCGCTTAAAAGGAATGTATATTTGTCCTCATACTCTTTCATGTGCTCCGAGAAGCCATCGAGAACTTTTCCCATCTGCACCTTGATGCCCGTTTTAGGCAAATTGCCGCAAAAAACAGACGTACAGTTCGGGGGGGCAAAGATAGCTTCATTTACTTCCTTGCCGACTTTTCTCCGGTCAATGTCGAATGCTGCCACTACCTCTATGTCGCTGGGGGTGTGTCCGCCGATATTCCAGTGCATTAAACCAACAGCATCAGAGCTGCTTTTTCCCTTATAGTATTCAATCCCCTGGAGCAATGAACTTGCACAATTTCCAAGTCCCGCAATGGCAATTTTAATTTTCTCCATACATTACCTCCCCGGGTTTAATTTATAGTACTTCACGTCACGTGCGGGTATATTGGATAAAGACATCATATCAAAATAAGGTCATTCAATCAACAGGAAAATATCTTTCAGGGAATAGTTATTTGAATCTGTCAATACACGAGTGGAATGTGAAGGGGAGTGAAGAAACTGTACTCCTGCAGTAAATAGTATTCATTGCATTGAGCGAACTTAGGGCCTTATTTTTAAAAGATTTTCCGCCTAACTCGTTAATTAAATTAATTTTATCTTGTGGAAAGCAGTTTCATTAAGGTAAAATATAGAGAATTCTTGACAAGAACTCCTGGTGACCCTTCAAATAATTATGACCTGTAAACCTGAGCTAGATAAGCCATTGCTTGGAGGCTACGAGCAATACCGTCAGTTAATTGAGACATCGCCTGTCGCAATTGGTGTCGAATGTGATAACAGGATTGTCTTTATGAATAAGGCCGGGGTGAAGCTTTTTGGCGCATCAGGCCCTGAAAAGGTTTCGGGATCGAGCATCCTGGATTTTTTGCATGCAGATTATCATGACGCAGTCAAGCGGCATTTTCAGGAGTTAAAGGAGAGAAAGACTGCTGCCGATCCCTTTGAAGTGAAAATTAAACGTGTTGACGGAGCCGAAGTTGATGTTGAGGTTGCGGCGACCCATTTTACCTTCGAGCATAAGACTGCCGTCCAGTTTACTTTTCATGAAATCAGTAAACGGAAAAAGATGGAAGAGCTGGTTTTTCAGTCTAAACAGGACTGGGAAGAGACTTTCCATACCATAACGGACATGATTACCGTCCACGATAAAGATTTTAATATTATTTACTCGAACAGGGCAGCACGGGAAGCACTCAAACTTCCGGCCTCCCTTGGCAGTGGTTTACACAAATGCTTTAAGTATTACCACGGGACCCAATGCCCGCCTGACGGTTGTCCAAGTTGTAACTGCCTGAAAACGGGAGCCCCTGCCAACTTTGAAATATTTGAGCCCCACCTGAATAAATTTATCGAAATAAGATCTATGCCCCGATTTGACAGCAATAACGAGCTTGTGGGATTGATTCATATTGCGAGGGACGTTACTGAACGCAAGCAGACCGAAGAAGCGTTGAAAAGAGCAAAGGATGAGCTGGAACTGAGAGTGGAAGAGCGCACTTCGGAACTGAGAGTGATGAATGAGCAGTTGAAAGATGAGATTACTGAACGGAAGAACGTAGTCGAAGCGCTCAAAGAAAGCGAAAACCAGTACCGAAGTCTCTCAAAGGAGTTTCATGCTCTGCTCAACGGGATACCTGACAATCTTCTTCTCCTGTCTCCTGATTTAAAGATCAAGTGGGTGAACAAGGCTGCCGCTGCGGCACACAAGAAAAATGTATCAGAACTGAAAGGGCAATATTGTTACAGCTCGTGCTGCAATATTATTTCGCCCTGTGATAATTGCCCGACACTCCTGAGCTTTGAATCGGGAAAAGAGGAGGCTGCGGAGATAACGACCAGTGACGACATAATCTGGGATATAAGGGCTTTCCCGATCAAAGATGAGTCCGGGAAGGTGAACAGCGTAATAGAGTTGGTGCGGGACATTACTGAAAAAGCAAGTCTCGAAGCGGGGGCAACGCGGACAAGGCACCTGGCCTCACTCGGTGAACTGGCGGCGGGAGTGGCCCACGAGATCAATAATCCTATTAATAATATCGTGAATTATGGGCAGATATTAATTGATGAATTTTCTGATGAAAACAGAGACGATGAGATAGCGAGAAGGGTGATCAAGGATGGAGAGCGGATTGCGACAATTGTGAAAAGTCTCCTCTCCTTTGCCCGAATAAGAAAAGAAGAGAAATGTCTCATGTCGCTTCATGAAATTTTTTCCGATACGCTGTCTCTGACGTCGGCGCAGATTAGAAAGGACGGGATCCATCTCAAGGTTGACATTCCCTCAATGCCGGTGAAAATTCCTGTGCACCCCCAGCAGATTCAGCAGGTTTTTTTGAATCTCATCAGCAATTCCCGATACGCCCTGAATCAAAAATACACGGGGAGTCACGAAAATAAAATCCTTGAAATTAAATGCGGAGAGAAAGAGGTTGACGGCCAGCGTTATGTGAAGATGGTTTTTCTCGACAATGGGTTAGGAATCCCGCCTGGCATCATTGACAAAGTCGTGAATCCATTTTTTTCAACGAAACCCAACAGGATGGGAACGGGCCTCGGGCTGAGCATCAGTCATGGTATCATTACAGAGCATGGCGGCAAGCTCCTGATAAAAAGCATGGAAGGCGAGTTTACCCAGGTTACCATCAATTTACCAATAAACGGACAGGATGAAGAATGAGTTCACGAATACTTATCATCGATGACGAAGAAGGCATCAGGTTTACCTTCCAGAAATTCCTTACAGCGCAAAATTATGAGGTAACAACTGCAGAGGGTTTTGAAGAAGCAATGGTCTGCATATCCGAGGGGAGCTTTGACGTTATATTCGCTGATATTATTTTAAAGGGTAAAACAGGAATTGACGTGCTCCGTGAAATAAAAAAGAAAAAACTGGTCTGCCCGGTGATAATGATAACCGGGTATCCAAACATCGAAACAGCATCAGAGGCTGTCCGTCTGGGCGCTTTTGATTATATTCCCAAGCCGATACAGAAAGATGCGCTCTTTCATGCTATTGATGTGGCGCTCCAGCACAAGGCAGTTATTGATGAAAAAGAGAAATACCGGACGAATCTTGAAGCAATTTTCAGAAGTGTCAAGGACGCTATCATAACGGTGGACAAAGACCTGGTGGTCCTGGAGATTAATGAAGCTGCCGGAAAGATATGTGGTTTTTCCCGTGATTCGATCGGGAAACCCTTCAGTTCCCTGAGCGAAAGCTGCCAGGGGAAGTGCCTTGAAACTCTTGTCGATACGGTCAATACAAAGAAGCCAGTTGAATTCAACCATATAGAATGCAAGTTTAATAACCGGTCAGAGCAGGTTGTTGCGCTGTCTACATCCCCTCTGCTTGACAGCCAGGGAGTATTTTCCGGAGCTGTAATGGTCGTCAGGGATGAAACACGCCTGACGGATCTTGAACGGGAACTGAATGAACGTCAGCAATTCCACCGTATTATCGGGAAGAGTGAAAAAATGCAGGATGTCTATTCCCTGATTGAATTACTGTCTGATGTGGAAACCACGGTGCTCATTCACGGAGAGAGCGGCACCGGAAAGGAACTGGTCGCAGAGGCCCTCCATTACAAGGGCAATCGAAGCAAGAATACAATGGTCAAGGTCAACTGTTCCGCTCTTTCGGAAAACCTGCTTGAAAGCGAACTGTTCGGACATGTCAAGGGGTCTTTTACCGGCGCAATCAGGGACAAAATAGGACGTTTCCAGACAGCCGACGGCGGCACTATTTTTTTAGACGAAATTGCCGATATATCGCCAAAGATTCAGGTTGAGCTTCTCAGGGTTCTCGAAGAAAAGGAATTTGAACGTGTCGGAGATTCAACCACGATAAAGGTGGATGTCAGGGTAGTGGCAGCGTCGAATCAGAACCTTGCAGAAAAGGTGAAGCTTGGTGAATTTCGGGAAGATCTCTACTACCGGCTCAATGTCATGAAAATCCTGCTCCCTCCCCTGAGGGACCGCCGTGAAGACATTCCGCTTCTCATACACTATTTTATAAAGAAGTTCAACGGTAAATTTGATAAAACCATTGTGTCAGTATCCAAAGAAGTTGAGAAGATGTTTATGGAATACCCCTGGCCCGGGAATGTCCGGGAACTGGAACATGCACTGGAGCACTCCTTCATTCTATGCCAGCAGGCAATGATCAGCGTTGATCATCTTCCTCCCGAATTGCAGACATTTTCTGTCAACGAGTCTTCACTTTCCGATAACGGGAATGTGGATGATCCGGAGACTATCCGGCAGGCCCTGGAAAAAAGTGCGTGGAATAAGACCAAGGCTGCTGCCCTGCTGGGAATCAGCCGGCGCTCTATCTACAGAAAAATCAAAGAGTACGGAATTATACCAGAATAAAAAACTCCGCCCTATCTCTTTTGAATGACATGCATTGCTGATCATTCAACTGCGTGAACATATCATTTGTCTGACCGTATCCAACCCACTGTAATATAAAAAATAAATAGAAAAAGAGGATCTATCTTTTTTGTGGAGTTCAGCATTTTGTGACGTGGCACGATTGTGTGACAGGCTGTCTCATCGTCAAGGCGCTGTTATAATAAATTTTCATGCAACATGTCCCCCTTGAGCTCCTTAACCTGTTGAATTATAGATAAAAAAAGATATTGATAATTTTTGTCGCCGTGGCATGTATCTTGCATTTTGTTTGTGTAAATATATTTTACGAGGAGACTTATGTTAAAACTTGTCACCAGCAAGAGATTATGTCCCCATCTTCAGGAGCCCTTTGATGAATGTTACTGTGTTAAATTAAGCAGCCAGGACATTGAGAGAGCAGTTTATTTATGCAGTATGAATTTCGAAATATGTGATATATATAAAAGTGGCAATGGCAGAACTGTAGGAACCAGACAAAGTCATGATTCAATTACCTGTTAGTGTACGTGCATGTAGTGGAATCACAGTGATACCCCTTCCAATAACCTGCATGAACCATGAAAAATTAATTAGTGAATTTTATACGTTCCTGCTTACTAATCATTAAGTCACCCTGACTATTCAATCTTCAATCAGAGATGTTCCATCCATCCCTTCTGCAGACATCCCAAAAAAGGAGAGCACTGTGGGGGCAATATCCATCTGACTCGGAGTGTTGCCAGTCGTTGCAAAGTTCGTTAACAATATTCCGGGGACGATGGATGGATCTATGATATGATCGCCGCTCCATTTCTTTAAATTATCTTCCATAAGTCCGGAGGGGGCCCCACCGATAGCCGTCTGCCAGGAACCCCTGAAACCATCCTCAAATCCGATAATAAGGTCTGGTGAATTGCCGATCTGACCTCCGGAATATATTTGTCTGTTTTCGTAAACATTTCTGACTGCAGGCTGACCATCATCGGGATCTGATAATTGTGCCAGCTTTTCCCGTAAGGCGCGTGAAACAGAATCTGCATGTTCTCCCGTGTCAACAATGCCCTGTTTTTCTCTCCCCTTGATATTCAAATAGATGCTCCCGAATCCGAGGGCGTAGGCCTGGGTATTTTTCCAGTCTACATACTTAAAAAGTCCGCCGCCATCCTTGTCCCCTGATGCAATTTTGTGAGTCAACTTCATAAATCCATTCTGGACAAGCCACGAGTTGATGTGTATTGACCTTCTGAATGTTGAAAAACCATGGTCTGAAAAAACTATCAGCGCAGTCCTGTCATCCACCTGCTTCATGACCTCGCCGAGTATCCTGTCCATTTTCCCGTAATAATCATCAATAACATGTCCGTACTTTGCAGCATAGGATTTATCGTAGAGAGGATGTTTCTGGTCCCTGGTTGCCCAGAAGATGTGCTGGATCCTGTCAGTAGAAAAAAAGGCGGACGCCAGCAGTCCTTCATTGAATTTATTTAATTCGTACCAGAGCTGCTGCTCCTGCTCCTCGACGATTTCATCGCACATGGTGATGAAGGCCTCTTCATCAGTCCTGCCTTCTTCAATTGCTTTGGTATCCTCCGGCATGCCGAGGGTATAAAAATGTCCAACTTCATCTGCCAGTTCCTGAATGTATGAATCAGGACTGGAAATCACAAATGCGGGGTCTTTGGGATTGATCTGAACGGGTGTCATATACATTTCAAACTCGGGATTCAGACGGTTTAAAAAGAATTTCACTATCCCCGATGCCGTTTTCATCATTCCCAGTTTAAAGGACACTTCAATCCACTCGCTCCACTGTCCTTTGTGTACGGTTATTTTTTTCCCATCCACCTCCATATTAATTTTTTCATTGCCCGAAACAGTAATGTTGAGATCAACTTTTGCCGCTTCTCTTGTCCTCAGCTTTGCCACATTCGGCCCCGAAATATGAGTTCTCATTGTGCCGTCCTTTACAGTGACTTCTACAACTTTTTCAGCTCCTTCTTCATCTTTTGAAATATCTCTTGTGGTGTAATATGCATATCTGCCGAGCCCTCCCTTTATATCAGGGACTCCAAGGCCCGAATAGAGCTTTGCATTATTCTGCTTCGGCTGAAATGTCATGGGCCATTTCAGAATAGTTGATGGAATGCCATTGTCAGATGTATAGTCCCAAAAGGCATTCTCCTGCATTACGGGAAGGAACATGGCTTCCCGTTTCCCAAAGACATTTTTAGGATTCATTTTCAATATTGCAAGCTCGGGCATGTAATCAGACACTCTGCGCCCGAGGAAATCAAAAACTCCATGGCGTCCCGGATTGCTTCCCGTTGCAATGGATGCCCAGGCAACCGGGCTCTGTGCAGGATTGCTGGTAGCAAGCGGTGAAAAGCCGCCCATGGCGCTCAGTTTTTTAAAATTTGGAAGCCTTCCCTGATCCATGAGTGCAGAAACGATCTTTGGATCCAGACCGTCCATTCCAATGAGAATAACCCGCTTGTATTTTGGGTCACCGGTAATTTTTACAGAGGTATTGTTTCCCATGCAGTGTTTCTCCTTTTTTTGTCGTAATAATAAATTTTATGTAATGCCAGCGATAAGTGTCAATAAAGGAGCAATTATAATAGATGATCATACACCGTCCAAATGAATCACCAGGGCCGGCTCTGGAGACAGCGGCATCTATTGTTCAAGAAGTTTTTTGACTCCCGGAAAGGCATCTATATTTGTGTGAGGGATGAAGAGCCCCGATACATATTCGTCCATGAAAGAATTTGAAACCGAAAGCTCAAGGTAGGTCATCTGCCTCGATATCTCTTCTGCTTCTCTGCAAAGCTTTTTTGAAAGGGTGCACAGGTATGCCCCGGTAATGGAAGTATTTCCCATGTATTCAAATTTTTCTTTCTCCAATTCAGGAAGGAGTCCGATGATAATTGCCTTTTCAATGTCCAGGAATTTTCCGAAACCGCCGGCAATGTATATCTTGCTGACATCGTTGAAGGTAAATCCCACCTCACTCAGGAGGGTAGCAAACCCGGCATAAATGGCGGCTTTTGCTCTTACAATGTTTTCTATGTCCGGTTCGGTTAGAACAATATCTTTGTCTTTCCCGTAGTGGATGACAAATTCAGGGCCCTCTTCGCCGATTCTGACCCTGTCAGTTTTCTCACTCTGAAACTTTCCTTTCTGATCGAGGATCCCTGTGAGAAACATTTCTGCTATGGCGTCTATCATCCCCGACCCGCAGATTCCCATGGGTTGAATATTGTCGCCGATCACTTCTATTTCAACATCGAATGTTTCAGCATTGATCCGTATGTCTTCAATTGCCCCGTCGGTTGCACGCATGCCGTGCTTTATTCCGCTGCCTTCAAAACATGGCCCGGCAGAACAGGCAGCAGACATGAGCCATTCGGAATTTCCGAGCACGATTTCTCCATTCGTGCCCACATCTATGAATATGCATATATCTTCATTTTTATGTATTCCCGTGGCAAGCACGCCCGCTACGATATCTCCCCCCACATAGCTCGCAATGCAGGGGAAGACATAAACAGGTACGTTTTTGTGAGTCTTTATGCGGAGCTCTCCAGCATGAGAAAGAGGGAATATATTTGCCGTCGGGATGTAGGGCTCCTCTCTGATTGCAGAAGGGTCGAGGTCCAGGAAAAAATGTGCCATCGTGGTGTTTCCTGCGGCAACAATACTGTCAATTGCGTCACCCTTTATGGTGTGACTGGCGAGAAGTACGGAAATTAACTCGTTGATGTCCGAGATAACCGCCCTGTGGATATTTGCCATTTCATTGTGCTCGGTTGCATTGACTATGCGTGTAATAACATCATCACCGAAACGAATCTGGGAATTATAGATGGAAGCGACATCGACAAGAGAACCGTCTGCAAGATCAATAAGGTAGACTACGATGGTTGTGGTTCCGATATCAACGGCTATCCCGTATCGGGGTGCTTTCTCGTCCCCCGCAAGTATGTTCGTTATTTCAAAACAGTCTTCGCTGTGAATCGTAGAGAGTGTTATTTTCCAGTCCTGCTGCCTGACAGTATTGGCGAGGTTCGACATGAATCTGAAAGGAACTCTGAGACAGCCCAGCCCATGTGCAGTGAGTTCTCTTTTCAACCTCTCAAGATCACTGATATTGTCATCAAGCGTCGGAGGAGGAAGTTCCAGAACAATCCTGTCTGCAAGAGGGTCCACATCAGCTCCTGATGACTGGAGAAGCGTTAAAAGATTCTCGGATTTTCCAGTGTCAATCCGGCCTTCAACAGTGAGGACTGATTCTTTTGGTATCTCAATTGTTACATCTTCAGTCGGAAAGGTCTGGCATGCAATGATATACCCGAGGTCCAGCTCTTCCTTGGACAATTTCATTTTTGACTTGATATCGGTACTGCCTGACTGGATGATGGCCCTGCACTTACCGCATGTCCCCTTGCCGCCGCAGGATGAGGTCAGGAAAATACCGGCCTTTTTCAATGAATCCAGAATGGATGCGCCTGCATCTGATGTTATTGTTTTGCCTGATGTGAGCGTTATGTTCATTGTAAAAAAAGGCGAGAGGTGAGGGGCGAGGGGCCAGGGGAACAAAGTACAAAAATCTCTCCCATGGCTTTTCTCCCATAGCCTCTTGCCTCTCGCCTCTTGCCCATATTTTTATCCGTTCAATTCTTTTGCCGCATCCATTGCATGATAGGTGAGGATGAGGTCCGCACCCGCCCTTTTCAGGGAAGTCAGGATTTCCATGACCACCTTCATTTCATCTATCCATCCGAGTTTTGCGGCTGCCTTGACCATTGAGTATTCTCCGCTGACGTTATATGCAGCAACAGGGACGTCAAAAGAATCCCTGACGTCAGTAATTATATCCATGTAAGATAAAGCCGGTTTTACCATTACAATGTCTGCTCCTTCTTCTATGTCAAGGGCCACTTCCTTTATGGCCTCACGTCTGTTCGCGGGGTCCATCTGGTATGACCGCCTGTCACCGAATGATGGTGTTGATTCTGCTGCCTCACGAAAGGGGCCGTAGAATGCGGAGGCATATTTCGCCGCATAGCTTATAATGGGAATGTCTTCAAACCCTCCGGAGTCGAGAGCATCCCGAATGGCAGCAACCCGTCCATCCATCATATCAGAGGGGGCGACAATATCTGCCCCTGCTTTCGCATGGGATAATGCTTCTTTCGCTAACAGGTCAAGGGTCTGGTCATTTAACACCCTGCCTTTTTTCACGATTCCGCAGTGACCGTGGCTCATGTATTCACACATGCAGACATCGGTTATTACAATGAGCCCAGGGACTTTGTCCTTTATTGCCCTTATGGCTTTCTGTACTATCCCTTTTGCGCTGTACGCTTCTGAACCGCGTTCATCCTTATGCTCAGGAATGCCGAAAAGGATGATTGACGGGATGCCCAGTTTATGCACCTTCTGTGCCTCTTTGACGATCAGGTCAACAGAGAACTGGGAGCAGCCGGGCATGGACGATATTTTTTTCTTCACACCCTTCCCATAGGTCACAAACATGGGGTAAATGAAGTCATCAGGTGACAGACTCGTCTCGCGTAACATTTTTCTCAATACATCATTTGATCTGAGTCTTCTCGGTCTGTGTATGGGAAAAGGCATATGGACTCCTTTCAGTCGCTATTTTGTTTTAAGTATAACAGATTTTCATTGTTCACTCGCCCACGTCAATC
>CALZGI010000005.1 GCA_945786855.1 Thermodesulfovibrionia bacterium
AAGCCTTATTAATCAACTGTCGAAAGAGAGCATGGAAGAAGAAAGCTACGAAAGAGTGATTACATCATATATACAAAAATCCTCAGACAAAAATTTTGCATCTGGAGACCTGAAGCGAATTACCGAATTCATTGATAATTTGCGGCCTGAACTGAAACAGCAATTCCTCTCTTCAACAGTGGATACCATTTCCCAGGAACCGAACCTGGTGGAAAAATCTCTGTCAGACATGTCAGCCGACGAGGTAATCAACCTGCTCAGCCTCATAAATGAACAGACAATATCAGTCCCTGATACACTCAAAAATATTCTCGGCAAGTTTTCAGGCCTGACCGAAGACTACCATGATGCATCACGCTATGGGGGGGAGTTCATCGAAGATGATATTTTCCTTTCATCTGAAGTAATGAATATCCTTGGCGAAGACAATTTCAGGTCTTATGTTTCTGATTCTTATCAGGCAGAAATCCAGCGCTTCACAAGCTCCCGGGCTCACAAGACCGGAGGCAAAATATTAAAAGAAATAGAAATGCAGCTCCTCGATGAGCACATTGAGAGAAATTTCAATCAGATAATCCTGGAGCTTCTGAAGTGTAATGACGAAAACATCATGTCCGGGGAAGACTTCGCCTATCTTATTGGCATAGTGAGACAGCAGACCGATCAATTCTTAAGCACCGGAATGTACAAACAGATTTTAGTGACAGTCTTGACATTGAAATCCTCCTCGATGCAAAACAGCTATCCCGAGACAATTTCCGCAACGCTCTCGTATTTTTATTCGCCGGAGTTTATGACATCACTGCTCGCTTCCTTCCGGACCATGGGACGCGATATGAGAGAAGAAGCTATTCATCTCTGTGAGCATTTTGGAGAGGAAATAATGCCTTATCTTATTGAAGCTCTTGTAAATGAAAAGTCTCAGACACTGAGAAGATTCATAATAAGCCTGATATCCAGTCTCGGGGAAAAGGCGTATCTTGAAGTTGCAAAGCGACTTGATGATAACAGATGGTACGTAAAAAGGAACATGCTTTATATTCTCAACCAGTGCAGCAGCAGGGAAGTGCTTCTCCGGGCCCGGCCTTACTGTAACCATGAAAATCCAAAAGTAAGTTCAGAAGCAGTAAAATGCCTTTTAAAAGCCGGTGACAGCTATGGCGTTAAATCATTAAGAGACTACCTGAAATCAAAATCAGGGGAAAGGGTCAGAAAAGCCATAAGCATGTCAGGCGCCTACAAAGTCGAAGAAATCGTCCCGGACTTAATTGGACTGCTAAAAAAAACAGCACTGAAGCGTGCAGACTATGAATTAAAAATCCCGATTGTGAAGGCTCTTGGACAGATAGGCGACCCCCGGGCCCTTGATACTCTCAGAAAGCTGCTTGCAGGAAATTCTCTTCTGTTCAGGGCATCATCCAGGAAATTAAAAGACGAAATACGCAAGACCCTGAAATTGTACCCCGAGGAAAAAGTCGGAGACCTGATAGAGAAATGAAAGAAAGAAAAAGCTTTATTAGTTCATTCATGATCGCCGTTTCTAATTGCACTCTCTACACAAAGGAACACGAAGCATTTGACGATATGGCAAAGCAGGCCCTTGTGACGCTCCAGATTAACATGGATGAAAAGTTTGAGATAATGATACTCGACAATGAACTTGTCGTAAATAAGGTCCCCTTCAGAGATTCCGGCCTCCACGGCAACAACCTCATAAAGCGACTCAAGAAAAAGAAAACATCCTCCATTGAATTCTTCAAGGACATTACTCTTTCAGAAATGAAACAGTTTATCATTGATTTATCTCAAGCAGGCAGAGAACTGAAATCATACCCTCACATCAGGATCGGGAGCGTCACCCTGTATTCATCAGGCGCCGCAGATTCACTTCAAACAGGGTCCTTATTACATGACGAGCAATCTGAAACAATCAAAGACGTCTTTCACTCTGCGTCCCCGTTCAAGGCCCTCAAGGTGGTAGCCCTGGAGGAGGTGGTCCTTAATTTCATTGCCAGTTTCAAAAAGGGAGCCAGCGTTCTCAAACATTTAAGTCCTGTAAAGTCATACAATGAATATACGTACACTCATGCTACAAACGTGGCCATCCTTTCCCTGTTCCAGGCAGAATCACTGGGAATAAAGGATGAACTGCTCTACGACATCGGTATAGCCGCCCTGCTCCATGACTCAGGCAAGTTATTTATCTCCGGAGAAATTCTCGATAAAAAAAGCAGGCTTGATGAGAGAGAGTTCGCTGAAATACAGAAACATCCTCTCTACGGGGCAAAATACCTTGCAAAAATTGATAACCTTACAAGGCTGGCCCCCATCGTTGCATATGAGCATCACATGAAATATGATGGAACGGGCTACCCGGAAGCCTACGAAGACGGGAAGAGCCAGCACATCTGCAGTCAGATCGTTGCCATCTCCGATTTTTTTGATGCGCTGCGCAGCCGGAGGTCCTACAGGGAAAGCGTGAACACAGAGAAAATTGTCGGGATGATGAAAAAAGGCTCTGACACAGACTTCAACCCTTTCCTGCTGGATAACTTCATACGTCTACTGTACAGTTCTGAAACAGAAGGGGAAAATTCCCCCCTCCCATCAAAAGATGAAAAGCAGAATATTTAACGAAGTCCCCTTCACATCACTCGTCAATCATTGATTGTATAAATACATCAGCCTCACCAATTGATTTTTCCATTTCCCTTATTAGGGAAGCCACGTCCTGCTCAACTGAGACCAGTTCGCTTTGCAGAGATGAAATTGCCTGGGCATTCAGGTTGTGTTTCAGGAAGAGAACCTGATCGTGGAACGCAGTCAATACAGGCGCAATCTTCTTTTCAGCCATTTTCATTGCTTCAATGAGCTGTTTATATTGGGTCCGGGTCTGTTGCAGCTTTTTTTCACTGTTGCGGCGCAGACTTTCACTCGAATACTGGCTCAGTTCAGCTTCCCATTCGGCAAAAAGCGCCTTGGACACATCCTCGACAGAGTCAATCCTGTCCCGTACATCTTCTGCCTTTTCTTCACTTTTTTCATATTCAGCGTTGAGCTGCTTGTATTTGTCTTCCAGCTCGCCTCCCTTGAAGTTCAGTACTGAACTGAACTTCTCAAGAGCCGTCTTGAACTGCTCCTTGGCCTCTTCCTGGGAATCCCGTGCATCCTTGACCCGGTCTACCATAATATCTCTCTTGTGCACACCGAGTTTTTCCATGGTCTTAAAGTAAGCAGTCTGGCATCCGGAAAAAATAAACGAAACAGCAGCAATAAAAATGATTACACGCCAGTTGCGACGATCAAAGAATGTATCCATACCTGCACGCCTCCTTCAGCAAAACATTTTTTCAGTCATTTTCAAATATATCATTCTCAAAATTAAAAGAAAGTTTTATCTTCGATGAACACCGTTGAATCGGAATAGAGGTACATCAGCCCCTGCGGAATCTCCATCCTGAACAAGAAGCATTTACTATCCATCAATCAACGAATCCATTAATTATTTGACTGTTCCGGGATTTGATTAATATACAGGGGGAGCGATGCTTCCTGCTTTCCGTCAATGGCCAGGTCAATCGAATATTCGCCGTAATTCTGAAAATTCAGACCCTGCAGGTTTAAAATCATATTTGTTGAGAGTGAGTCCAGAGGATTGTTTTTAAACTGAATATTTACATTTGCTTCAACAGGCTTAACAACTTCTTTTCCGTCCCCGTCACGAATGCTGATATTGACTGTGTGGGCACCTTCTTCCATTTTCTGGAAGCGCAGCCTGAGGGCAACCGCACACAGGGGATGCACCGCCGGCACCTGTTTCGACCAGATAGAGTCAAATGTCCCGAGGATATTCAGTTTTCCCTGATAATCGGTTGCGGCATCACAAAGCGCAAAGATTTCTGCTTTCATTTACAACTCCCTTTTTTAGAATTTAGTGTAATTCTAAATGAATCCAGAGAGATTGTAAAGGTGTTTAATCACTTTTCTCTCATTTTTCCGACTCCGTTCATTCTATCATTTACACGGGCCGGGAACTTAGTGAAGAGGAGCACTGAAACATAAAAACATGCATGAAACTAATCAGGAATCTCAGCGCGGTACAAAACAAAAAAGGTGAGGTGGTACTCGTTCTATCTCCAGCAACATGCTGCATATACTTTTCAACTTCTTTCTCCCTTTGTCTTCCTTGGTGATTTATATACAAACCAGTCTTCCTTGGTTATTTCATGAAAATAGTCTGCTTCATCAATTAATATTCTGGCTGCCGTTTTTCTTACCGCAGCAATTTCTACCCTTACCCCTTCACCTTTCAAATGTATGACTAAATCCACAAAATCCGAATCCCCTGACATAATGATAATAGTGTCAACCTTTGAAGCGAGCTGCGTTGCCTTGATAGAAAGAGGAATATCGGCGGATTTATGGCAGGGAATAACAGAGCCATAATAATTTTCATGCAATCGTTCAGCAAATTTTGAAGATATGGACTTCCCTTCCCTGAAATAAAGCAGCCTGTTTAATCCTCGATCGCTGAGCAATTTCGGGATCAGCTTGTCAAAATTAATCATTGCGTTTTTTGTTTTAGAGAGGTCATGGATACTCCGTTCAATATTGTTCCCATCGCATAATATGGCTACAGATTGATTAATTAAAATATTTCCCATAATTCTTTCCGCGCAGATGTCACTGACACGTGCCTGTTATAGTGTTTATAAGCTAAAAGATGATTTGCAATAGATTCTACTGTAAGCAGAACAAATCCTATCGGGGAGTAGTCCCGCGCCCAAACCATGTACGCGTTTATTATTAATCAGAAGGCGCGGATAGTCAAGCAAAAAAACAACAAGCCTGATCCTGTTCCATTTCTGACGGCAATCAACACCTTCCGCAGCGATACGACGTCTCTGCAAAATGCATATTCACATGGTACTTCCGGCAGATCTCTCTGCATAGGCAACGTGCATGCATTATATGTGGAAGCTATCCATGGAGGCGCAGCAAAGACCTGCTAAGTAAATGTGCACAAATTCACCTGCCTCTTAAAGAACTTACACCAATATGCCGATTATATAGATAATGCAGGACACGGCAGGGCAAATATGGACATAGGGTTTCTTTTTTCTTTGCCTGTACGTAAATTTTTTATGGAAAGGGAACAAAAGTGCTTCCTGAAAATAACGTGACAACACCTGTTCACAAGGGCCTGAACACACAGAAACATCCCGGCAGGATACTGGTTATTGATGATGAACCGGTAATCTGCGATATGTTGCAGGTAATCCTTGAAGAGGATTTTTCGATCTTGTGTGCATACAACGTCATTGACGGCCTGAGCCTTGCCCGGGCAGAGCAGCCTGATCTCATCCTCCTCGACATTAGCATGCCGGAAGTCGATGGGTATGAGATATGCCGGATACTGAAAGCAGATGCTGAGACAAAAGGCATTCCCATCATATTCATCACCTCAAAGACCTCCGCACAGGATGAAACAAAGGGGCTGGAAGCGGGCTCAGTTGACTACATCGCAAAACCGATCAATCCGAGCATTGTCAAGGCACGCGTCGGAATTCACATGGAGCTGAAAAAACAGAGAGACTACCTGCAGGAACTGTCTACTCTGGACGCCCTGACAGGCATGCCCAACCGCCGCTGGTTAAATCATTGTTTAGAAGATGAACTGCGCAGGTCCAGGCGCACCGAAGCAAACTTGTCAGTCTGTCTCATTGATATTGATTGTTTCAAGGCCTATAACGACAATTACGGCCACGTTGAAGGCGATGACTGTCTGCGAGCCGTAGCAGAGAACTTGCAGCACGTTCCCTGCCGGGGAGGTGACCTCGTAGCCCGGTACGGCGGCGAGGAATTTGTGGCTATTCTTCCGAATACACCTTTCGAATCACTTCTGTTCATGGCGGAGAAGTTCCGTCTTACGATTGAACAGGCCGCGATCCCCCACATCTATTCTTCAGTAGCAGATATAGTAACGGTAAGCGTTGGAGCCACGACGGTTACACCGGACATTCAGCTTACCACGAACGGCCTGCTGCAGAAAGCAGACCGGCTGCTCTACAAAGCCAAGAACGACGGGCGAAACCGGGTATGTGCCCTGGAATCGGAATGAATTGATAAATTTCTGATTATTTCAGTCTTCTTATGAATTATTCATGAAAATTCATAACTCATTCCCTGAAGTCCCGATATCCAGCGGATCAGTCCCAAACCTGTTCTCCCCCCGTGTCCCGGGGATAAAACCGTTTTGTATCATGGCCCACAGAGGACCTGCAACAGGAATTAAGTTTATCAATACCCACAGCGCTGACTTGTTTATGTCATGCCACCGCTTTGCCTGAATGGCCAGGCTTGGCCAGAGAATCCAGAACATGAACATCAGCTGATATTCAGTGATTTCCCTGGTCGGCTCCATTATAAGCCCGAACAATAATCCGGCTGCGAAAATACACAGATTAAAAACCCAGTATGGCTTTCTGTTAATTCTTCCCCGGAAAGAAAAGAGGAGCCACAGGCCGGACTTTATTCCTGATTTTTCAGTATTGTTTTCCATTGGATTTTAAATTATATACAAAGACTGATTATCAGCCCAGGCTGCAATACCATGGTGTATTCATGATGTAGGGGCAGCCCTTGTGGGTGCCCTGATTTCACCGTATCCGGGCCTTCATCCATACTCACCCCCTGCGGCTGTCCAAAGGAAGGGCACCCACAAGGGGTGCCCCTACGAAAAAAAGGGGGCTGTCCCGGGAAGGGACAGCCCATCAAATTATATCTGATTTAGTTCTCTCCCCTCCCCCTCAAACAAGGGGAGAGAGAGAAGTTGTTATTATATTAAGGGTACAATCAACAGTGCGACGATGTTGATAACCTTGATCATCGGGTTAATCGCCGGGCCTGCGGTATCTTTGTACGGATCGCCGACAGTGTCACCGGTAACCGCTGCCTTGTGGGCATCAGAACCTTTACCACCGTAAATACCGTCTTCAATGAACTTCTTGGCGTTATCCCATGCACCCCCGCCGCTCGTCATGGCGATTGCCTGGAAAAGACCGGTGACGATACATCCAATGAGAACTCCGCCGAGGGCCTCTCTGCCCAATAGCACGCCGACAAGAATCGGTGCAACGACAGGTATTAAAGCAGGGACCATCATCTGTCTGATTGCTGATTTAGTTACGATATCAACGCACTTGCCATATTCAGGTTTCGCTGTCCCTTCCATGATTCCCGGGATCTCTCGGAACTGGCGTCTTACTTCTTCAACAACTCCGCCTGCTGCCTTTCCAACAGCCTCCATAAGGAGCGCACCGAAGTAATAAGGAAGCAGCCCGCCGATAAAGAGACCTGCCAGTACCATCGGGTTGGAGAGGTCGAATGCCAATACCTCGGTAAATGACCTAGAATACTCAGCAAAGAGAACCAGCGCTGCGAGAGCTGCTGAACCGATAGCATACCCCTTTGTAACAGCCTTTGTTGTATTACCGACTGCGTCAAGAGGGTCGGTTATGTTACGGATCTCTTCAGGGAGCTCCGCCATTTCAGCTATACCGCCCGCGTTGTCAGTGATCGGTCCGTATGAGTCAATCGCAACAACGATTCCGGTCATGGACAGCATCGAAACCGCTGAAAGGGCTATTGCAAAAAGTCCGCTGCCCGGGTTTCCGGTGAATCCGCCGCCGATCGAGTATGCCCCCAGTATGGCTGCGACGATGACAAGAACCGGCATGCCCGTGGCCTTCATACTAACGGCAAGACCTGCAATGACATTTGTACCGCTGCCTGTCTGACTGGCTGCTGCAATGTGTTTCACCGGATTGTAACTTGTTGAAGTAAAATACTCTGTTATCCACACGATCAATCCTGTCAGGACAAG
>CALZGI010000006.1 GCA_945786855.1 Thermodesulfovibrionia bacterium
CAGTTTCAGTTCGTGGCAGCAGTCCGGGATTCCTGATGTGTTTGTGGCACATGGTGCAATTACTTTCTACCTCGTCATGACACTCAGCACAAATACTCATCTCCGGAAGACGACTGCTCATAATCGTATCACTCTGTATTATGCTGGTGTGACATGTCCGGCATTCCAGGTCCATTTCAATATGCAGGTTGTGAGAAAAAATTAGGTCTGTTTGGGTGCTGAACAAAGACGAAGGCTTCTCTACATCAGTATGGCAGATCACACAATCATCCGGTGATTCAGGTTCATGGCAGACTGCGCATAATCCCGTATGCTCGTTATTCTGAAAAGGATTTAGCGGGATGAGTAATTCCGATGACACCAGGCTTGTCCGGGCGTCTGGATGACATACATTGCATTCGACATCCATTTCAACATGAAGTTTGTGTGAGAATGTAAGATTGGTTGAACGCTCACGCAGAGACGCAGGCTTGATTGCCAGGTCTGGATGACACATGGAGCAGGAACCAGCCTCATTCACTTCTTCATGGCACTCCTCACATACTCCTATAGAAGGCAGATGGCTGTTCAGGTCGTTTTCACTCATTTCGACTCCCTCATGACAGGTAAGGCACTCGATCTCCATTTCAAGATGAAGAGTGTGAGAAAAAACCATTGAGTTGTTGTTCTTAACCATATAGAAACAGGATGATACTACGGCTAACAGTAAAGAAAGCAGAATGGTTCTTATAAGAGCGGGTAATTTCATCTGGTCTTTGTCCCTGCTGTATCAAAGGTGAAATTATACAGCACCTTAACGATGCTTCTCAGTTCATTTTCATAAAAGGGTGTGTTCCGGTAATCAATACCGAATTCAAGAGCAAGTTTCTTTGCTATGGCATATCTCATATCTCCTCCCACGGAGAACGAGTAATCACTATCCAGCGTTTTATTATCCAGAAGTACAAGAAGGATGTCATTTGCCAGGGAAAGCTTCTTTTGCAGGGTGCATCTATTCAGCAGCTGCAGTTCATAATAACCACCATCAACGTCGTCATATCTGTTTGCCTTTCCTGTGACATAATGGTCAGCGTCTGCACCATATCTGAATTTGGCACCAATACCATAACTGTTTGCGCTATCTCCATCTTCATACTTGTAAAACCTGTAATGTCCGGTAATTGATGTAAATGTGGTCAGGTTATAGTCTATATCGATGCCGATGTCACGCTGCCTGTCCACCGAGAAGACCCAGAAGATGGAGGTTTTATCAAGCAGCAGGGATGGTATGGTCTGATTGTAATCTATTGATACAGTAAGTCGATGTGAATGCTGGTATAAGGAATATAGCTCCAGATCATACACATCTTCTGCAATCAGGTCGTAGTACAGATGCCCATAAAATTCCAGGCTTTCATTGACATTATAGAAGCCGTCAACTCCCATGTTCTCCTTTGATGGTTCGCTGTCATCGGATTCAAACACATAGGAGAGGCCAATTTCTTTTTGCCGGTTCATATTGTAGTACAACCGGGTCCCAGCGGTGTTGTTGCCTTGAAAGCCACCGGTTGATACATCCACAGTTGTTCCGGCATAAAGACCGATGCCCAGACCATTTGTCATTGAATACCTGCCGAATACGCCATCAACTATTTCATTCGTTACCCCTGAATAGATAAACTGTCTGCCAGCTCGAATATTTTTCCTGAAATCACTGTCAAGCCAGTCAAGATAAATAATGCTTAACCAGGAGTCAAAGGCATTACTCTCAAAGCCTTCATCAGCTTCAAAGCTGATATGTCCATTTGTATAAAAACTCAGACCCTCAACAGGGAGCCTGTCGATGGAGAGGGAAAAGTACTCCTGTAAACGGGCATGATTTTTATCGTCATCGACAAAGTTTTCATCATACATTCTGAAAATGGTCGTAGAATTTCCGGCAATTTGTGCAGCCTGTGAAAGGGCCGGGCCAAGGAACTGGGAAAACATAACGATACAGAAAATTTTAAGAAACAGGGTGGTGCTCTTACCGTATCTCACTACTGACCAGCTGCTCTGGAGTGCTGAATGAATCTGAATATATGTGAAAAGTCTGTGCAGAGCTGAATGTCCGAAGGTATGCAGTAAGCGGATTAAAAATAAAAAATGTCGTCCTGATATCGGGAAAAAACAATGAATCCATAAAAAACAGCAGTCAATTTCACTGGAAAGAGCAGATCGGTGTGTTGAGTTAATAATCCAATCCCTTATGTTTCTTTTTTAATGAGACTGATATGGGAAAAGCCAAACCCATAATCTCGTAATATACCGTTTTATTACAATATTCCAGTCTCCTGATAGTGCTGAGTGAGTTTATCAAGCAGAGCGATAATTGTCAATACCGGAACAGACGATATCGATAATAACGATTAAGGACACATACTAAGCAACCACATACATAACTGAATCCTGAACTTTACCGGGAGATGTTGTGCGTAATGTCCAGTAATAATTATTTGATGAGAAGTAAACTGCTGCGGAAGCAGAAATATTGGGATGATGAGAGGTTTTATTATATGGCAAAGCATACATAACAGGTCAATCATATCAAAGTTGATCCTGCTAAATGGTTATGTACTTAAGTAATATGTTCACTATTCCGTATACAAAATAATACATATATTTTTAAATGATATAGGTTATTTTGCAGGATCTCTTATAAATATATGTCGTTATCTGATTATTAAAGTTTTTTTTGGGCAGAAAGGGTATGACAGAATTAAATATTTTTAAAAAAGCCAACATTGGCAGATTGGTTTTTACTACTCTTACGATACTCCTGGTCTTTACCATCTATTTTACTTCAGCTGCCACCTCGAATAATGAATTTGAGGCTGATCCGGGAACTGAAACAGTGGATGTGCAGGACACTGTCACTCTCCAAAACACGGGCCGTGCTGAGATAGTTCAGAGCAACCGTGTATCAATCCTGAAGAGCATCAGCTCCTATTTCCACGATATTATTGATACATCAGCAAAACAGACTACCCTGCTTGGAATTAGTGTAACGGTGTTATTCATTTCCATGTGTTTCCTGCTTGCTGTGATTGTATTAAAGAAGAAATGGTCTTTGCAGACGTTTAAAGCCGGATTAATAATCAAAAGAAACCTTGGCCTGATTCAGACGATTGCAGAGAATTATGAAAATCCTTCTCCGGATATTATGGTGAGCCTACAGGGAATGAAAAACGAAAGTTTTATAGAAATCATTCTTGACAGAGCTGCTGAAGTATCGGGAAATTCACTCAGGCACTTTCAGGCATTTTATGATGTGACCGGAGTAACAGATAGATATGTAAAGATACTTATAGAATCCAAATCATGGAGAAAAAGAGTGTTTGCAGCTGAAAAGCTTGGATTTATTGGCTCCGCAAAAGCTGTTCCCTATCTTCTTGAACTGGTAAGAGATGTGAAGGATGAAGATAAAGATGTACGTACTGTTGCCCTTCGTTCTCTTGGACGTATTCAGGACAAAAGGACAATTCCGTTTCTCATTGATGCCCTTGGATATCCCGAGACATGGCTCCCGGCCAGGGTAGGAGAAATACTGCTTACTATTGGCGAGGACTGCATAGAGCCGTTAAAGAAAGAGCTGAAGAATTTCAATAGTGAGAGTAAACGTTACTGGTCAGCTGAAATACTTGGCTGGCTTCATGCAGACAGTGCAGTAAAGTCGCTTATGGAGTCTTTGTTTGACGTAAGCCCTGAAGTGCGGGCGCGGTCTGCCGGTGCACTCGGAAAAATTGGAAACGAGCGTTCCATAGTAAATCTTGCTGAACTGCTTGTTTCCGAGCCTGTGCCCTATGTGCGCACACGGGTGTCACAGGCGCTGGGAATGATCGGACATCCTTCTGTAATACATCATCTTATCAGTATATTAAAAGACCCGGAGTGGTGGGTCAGAGTAAGAGCTATTGAGGCGCTGGAACAGTTGGGAGAGAACTCTGTTCCCTCACTTCTTATAGCGTTAGAAGATGATGATGTGGAGGTCAGGAAAAGGGCTGCCCTTGCTCTTGAAAGAATTGGATATATTGAAAAAATACTTGATGAATATGGAAAAGAAGAATATAAAGCTGAATTAAGGAAAATACTTTTTATGGTTGCGCGGGCAGGTGCGATAGAGAGCCTTGGTGATCGCCTTATTACCGGTGATATAAAGATGCAAAAAAGTATCGTACGAATCTTTGGTGAAGCCGAAAAACAGGATGCAGCCGAGCCTCTTATCGAACTCCTCAAGTCAACAGTTGACTGGAGTCTGAGAGCGCGCATAATAGAAAGTCTGGGCAAAATTGGCGCACATGAATCTGCATCCCTTCTTATAGATTATATAAAAGACAGTGAATACTGGGTACGAAGGTCTGCGGTGGAAGCCCTGGGAATACTCCATGCGGAGAACTATGCTGATGATATTGCGACTATACTGAGTGACCCTAACCCCCTTGCCCGTGAATCAGCACTACGCGCACTGTCCATGCTTAAGGTCAAAACGAACTGGGATAAAGTTGAAAATATGCTCTTTGATCCAGCGGTCCAGGTGAGAATCACGGCCCTTAAAGTGATGAGAGACCTTGGTATTATTACAGATAAACAAAAGATTATTGACCTTATGAAGGAGTCATCTGAAGAGGTAAGGATAGAAGCAATAAAATATTTTACGGCCATTAAAGATGAAGAAGTGATCCCCGAAGTAATCAGGATGCTGCCACAGGCATCGCATGACTTAATAGATGTGATTGTGCAGTACATGCAGAAAATTCAACCGAAGAATTTTTCCTCTCTGCTTAATTTATTAAAGCCATATAAAGTCAACCAGGAAGCAATTGCAGCCCTCTTTGAAATTGCAGCAATAATTAAAGATAAAAACTCTTATGATTTTGTGCTTAAATTTACCAGCTGTTCGGATGAATATTTGCGTGAACGGGCATTCAGGGTCCTGGTTTCCTTTGGATATAAACGGAACGAAAAACTTCTTGAAAAGGCACTCTTAGACCCCTCTCGTGCAGTGAGAGCAATAGTCCTTGCGAGCGCAGGGCCTGATTCAGACCGTGATTTTCTCAATCGGGCAAAAATGCTGGTTAAAGATCCTGATGAGGATGTGAGACTTGCGCTGGCACTTGCAATTGGTTCTACCGGATTACCTGAATTCAAGCCCCTTATCATGGATATGTTTGATGATCCGTCTCCCAGGGTAGAAGCAGGGTCTTTCATTGCGCTTGCATGCTTTAATGATCCTGATTTCCTCAATGCATTTTATAATCATTCAAATATCAGTACGCTACGGAGTGAAATTAAGAGTATTTGTATGGATGATCGCTTTAAGACAGTTGTTAAGGAAATTACTGTCAGGGCCAGAAAATTAAAAAATCTTGAGGTTGCTTTTATTTTTGCAAACAATGACAGGGAATTTGCGAATTACCTTGTCAAAAGACTGAAAGAATCACTTGATCCAATTATGCGGATGCAGGCTATAGAAATTCTAAAGCTTATTGCAATCCCGGAGCTTTTTACTTCCGTGTTAAGTGTTATGAAGAAAGATCCATATGCGGACGTGCGAATACAGGCCATGGATATAGTTGTATCCATTGGTCGGGAAGAGGAGATAATTGCAGCTTTGTCAGCATTACTTGCTGATCCTGAGCAACATGTCCGGAACAGGGCTGTAATGCTGCTTGGTAAATACAGGAATCCTAAAGCACTGGAAGCCCTGCTCCAGGTGCTTGATACGGCTGACAGAGAATTCAGGGACTCTGTTACAACGTCTCTGTCTCACATGTTAAGCGGAGATCCCGGATATATTGCCAGGCTTGTTGAAAGCGTGCCTGAAACAAAAACAAGAAAGATAGGGATGGCCTGGCTCATGGGCAAAAGCAGAAAGCAGGGATCCGTTAATTTTCTGGTAAAACTTCTGTCTGATGATGATCCTGATGTCCGGGCTTCCGCTGTAGGAGCCCTTGGAAAGTTTAAAAATAAACAGCTCATTAATACCCTGGAGAAGCTCATCTATGACCCGAATGAAAGGGTGCGTGCTGCTACGATTAATGCAGTAGTAGCAATAGGAGGAGACAGGGTCTTTGAAATTGTGAATGCTGCACTTCATGATATCGATGACTTTGTCAGAACAAGGGCTGTCATAGGCCTGGCTAAGATAAACCTTAAGATGGCTATCGGGATGATCAGATCAAAATTGAATAAATTCCCTGAACTCAAATCCTATTTGATAGGCCTGCTCTTTGCAGCCGGTGAACCCTATAATGACATTGGCGAGATGGACGTTCTGGCAATAAATGTTGTAGATGAAGTATGTGACAGGGACAAGATGAACAGCATTTATAAAAAATCATCGGATCGCGAGAAAAGGCTGCATGCGTTTCGGGTGTTGAGTCTGAACAATAATCTGGAGAGCTATACATTTATGAAAGCTGCTCTGAGAGACCCCCTTCCCGAGATACGTGAAGAGGCACAAAAGGCGTTAAGCGCACATTAAGATGATCGAACTTGAAACATGTTACAGACTCATTGAATATTTTTTCATAAGCTATTTTATTTTATTTAACTCAATAAATCTGTTCTTTCTTGTTGTGGCTTTTTATGATGTGAGACGTTTAGTAATCAGCAGGGGATATGAAGGGTTTGATATTGCCATGAAATCTCCTTTAACTCCTCCTCTGACCATCATAGTTCCTGCGTATAACGAAGATAAAACCATTGTAGACTCTATCCAGTCCCTGCTGAAGCTTACCTTTCCAAGGCTTGAGATCGTCATTGTGAACGACGGCTCAAAAGACAGGACAATGGATGTGTTGAAGAAAGCATTTGACCTTAAACGTGTTGACATTAATTATGTTGAGCGTATCACTACCGCACCTGTAACATCCTACTATGTATCAAGAGCAGAACTCCCGGAATACATTAATCGGTTTGTTGTGATAGACAAAGGAAACGGGGGAAAAGCAGATGCTCTGAATGCGGGAATAAATGCATCTTTCTGCCCTTATTTCGTTTCAATCGATGCTGATTCTATCGTAGATGAAGCTGCACTGTTGCAGGCTTTTCGGTCAGTACTGGATCAGGAGGATATCGTTGCAGTCGGGGGGCAGGTTGCCATTGTGAACAGCTCACATGTTGAGCAGGGAAAAGTCATTGAACCGCGCTTATCCGGAAATTGGGTAGTAAGATTTCAGATAGTTGAATATATCAGGTCTTTCAGCCTGGGACGAACAGCACTTTCACGGCTCAGGTCAATATTGATCATATCAGGAGTATTTGGGATATTTAATAAAGAGTTTGTCCAGAATATCGGGGGGTATCTCACGAAACATGTAACGTCCAAAATTGCAACTGAGTATACCGGGGAAAAAGTAGAAACAGTATGCGAGGACATGGAAATTATTGTAAGAATGCAGCGGTACATTCAGGAGAAACAGCTCAATAAAAGGATCGCCTATGTCCCGCACCCGCTCGCATGGACTGAGGCACCGGAGGACCTTGCCACTCTCTCCAAACAGCGCAACAGGTGGCAAAGGGGATTAATTGAGACCATGTTATATCACAGGAGGATGCTCTTTAACGTTCATTACGGGAGAATCGGTATGTTTGCCTTTCCGTATTTTTTGATTTTTGAGCTTCTTGGAGCTCCCATAGAGCTGGTCGGGTACATTACCCTCCCTCTCCTTTTTTACCTTGATAATCTCAATTACACCTACCTTTTCTTATTTACTGTCGTGGCAATTGTGTATGGGATTTTTATATCTGTCATGTCAGTAGTCATGAGTGCATGGCCGCATAAAACGTCTGAAACAGATGTTATGGGAAAAACGCTTATTTACTTTAATAACTCGAAAGACATAATGATACTTGGCATCGCTGCAATTCTTGAGAATCTCGGGTATCGGCAGTTGACCATCTGGTGGAGAATTAAGGCTGTCGCAGACTTTTTCAAGGGAAAGAAAGATTGGGATAAATTTGAACGAAAAGGGTTCAGTGAGGACAAACAAACAGGAGAACAGAATAAAGTTGTTTCAGCGTAGCATGATACTCTTTTGTCTGTAGATCTTTTTTGTTATATCTGTACCGTTCGCTTTTTCGTTTTTCATTCTCATTGCTGACAGCTGAATGATGAATGCGGCTTTTTTACTTTGCTTCCTTATGGTGGTGATGGAACATATCTTTTATTTTGTCCATAAATCCTTTTGATATGTCATCACCGCTTATTTCTGCAAACTCCCTGAGGAGTTCCTTTTGTCTGGGGGTCATTTTCTTTGGAACATCAATAAACACATTGACATACTGATCGCCTTTTCCGTATCCTCCCAGCTTTGGGACGCCTTTACCCCGGAGGTGGAATACTTTGCCCGAGGGGGTGCCAGCAGGAATTTTAATATGAGAACTGCCGTCCATTGTAGGTACCTCTATTTCTCCTCCAAAAGAGGCCTGAACAAAAGAGATAGGCACTTCGCAAAGAAGATCATTATCTTTTCTTCTGAAAAATGGATGGGGTTTGACACTCAGTACTACATATAAATCTCCGTGAGGTCCTCCATGATGACCAGGGTCTCCTTCACCGGTAACCTTGAGCCGTATGCCTGTATCAACACCTGCAGGTATTTTAAGAGACACTGTTTTTTCAGCCCTCACATTTCCCTGACCTTTACATGTGGGACAGGGGTCGGAAATAACTTTTCCTGCACCGCCGCAGGCTCCGCAGGTCCTGGCTATGGTAAAGAACCCCTGCTGCAGCTTTGTCTGTCCGGTCCCCTGGCAGGTACGGCATACCTCCGGTTGTGTACCTTCCCTTGCCCCGGTGCCTTTGCATCCTGAACAGGTTTCCCATCGTGGTATTTTAATTTTCTTTTCTGTTCCGCTCACAGCATCTTTAAGGTTTATCTCAAGATCGTAACGAAGGTCCTGTCCTTTGGCAGGACGTGTTCTGCTTCTCCCGGTGAAATCTCCAAAGATATCGCCAAACATGTCGCCGAATATGTCTCCGAATCCTGAGGTGAAGTCGCCGAATCCACCAAATCCTGCTCCAGCACCCTCAGCTGTTCCGAACCGGTCATAGTTGGATTTTTTTTGAGGATCACCCAGACATGAATACGCTTCATTGATTTCCTTGAATTTGTCCTCTGCAGACTTATCATCAGGGTTCCTGTCAGGATGGAACTTCAGGGCAAGCTTTCTGTATGCCTTCTTAATATCTGACTCGGACGCATTTCTGTCCAGTTCAAGTGTGCTGTAATAATCTTTTGACATGATTTAGTAGTCAGGAGTTAGTAGTCAGTAGTCAGGGTATTTGTTTTTATCCCTTATCTACCACAGCTACTAACTACTGTAATTATTCTTTCTTCTCCTCTGTTTCTTCAAATTCTGCTTCTACCACATCTTCCTTGTCTTTGGGAGCTTCTTCGGTTTCTCCTGTTTCCGCGCCGGGCTGCTGGGCTTCAGCACCTGCTGCTCCTGACTTGTACATTTCTTCGGCAATCTTGTGAGAAGCTGTAGTCAGTTCCTCAATAGCCTTTTTCAGTTCATCAGGGTCAGTAGCAGTGTCCTTGAGATTTTTACATTTCTCAAGAGCAGCGGTGATCTTCTGTTTTTCATCATCAGTAACTTTATCACCATAATCCTTTAATGATTTTTCAACGGTATAGATGAGAGTATCGGCCTCGTTTTTTGCCTCAGCAAGCTGCCTCCTCGTCTTGTCTTCATCAGAATGGGACTCTGCGTCAGCCGTCATTTTATTGATTTCTTCATCGGACAGACCGCTTGAGGCAGTAATTCTTATGGACTGTTCCTTGCCTGTGCCTTTATCTTTTGCCGAGACATGCAGGATGCCGTTTGCATCAATGTCAAAGGTAACTTCGATCTGGGGAACCCCTCTCGGTGCCGGAGGTATCCCCACTAATTCAAAATTTCCGAGCATCTTGTTATCACTGGCCATTTCTCTTTCGCCCTGACAGATTTTAATGGTAACAGCGGGCTGGTTGTCAGCAGCGGTTGAAAAGACCTGACTCTTTTTGGCAGGGATGGTCGTATTCTTTTCAATCAGTTTAGTAAAGACCCCTCCCAGTGTTTCTATACCAAGAGAAAGCGGAGTTACATCAAGGAGAAGAACATCTTTTACTTCACCTTTTAACACGCCTGCCTGGATTGCTGCTCCTGATGCAACTACTTCATCAGGGTTCACACCCTTGGATGCTTCCTTGCCAAAGAACTCCTTGACTATCTCCTGGACTTTTGGTGTCCTTGTCTGGCCACCAACCAGAAGCACTTCGTCAATGTCAGAAGCGCTGAGACCGGCATCTGCCAGGGCTGTCTTACAGGGTCCAATGGTTCTTTTTATCAGATCATCAGTCAGCTGTTCAAATTTGGCGCGGGAGAGTTTCAGAACAAGATGCTTGGGCCCGCTTGCATCAGCAGTTATGAACGGCAGATTGATCTCTGTTTCCATTGCTGAAGATAATTCTATTTTTGCTTTCTCAGCGCTCTCCTTTAACCTCTGCAACGCCATTTTATCATTGCGAAGGTCTATGCCGGAGTCTTTTTTGAACTCATCGACCAGCCAGTCCATGAGCTTTATATCAAAATCATCACCGCCAAGGTAGGTGTCACCGTTTGTTGATTTAACCTCTACAACTCCTTCACCGATCTCCAGTATTGATATATCAAACGTACCGCCGCCCAGATCATAAACAGCTATCTTCTCTTCCTTTTTTTTGTCCATTCCATAGGCCAGGGAAGCTGCCGTAGGTTCATTGATTATTCTGAGAACATTAAGACCTGCGATCTTTCCGGCATCCTTTGTTGCCTGGCGCTGGTTATCATCGAAATAAGCAGGTACGGTTATGACCGCATCGGTTACATCCTCGCCCAGATAGTCCTCAGCAGCCTGTTTTAATTTTTGAAGAATCATGGCTGATACTTCAGGCGGGGAATATGTCTTGCCGTGTGCTTCTACATGAGCATCGCCGTTTGATGCAGCGGCAATTTTATAAGGCAGTTTCTTGATTGCTTCTTTTGCTTCTTCCGAGTCGAACTTTCTTCCCATCAGTCTCTTTATAGAGAAGATGGTATTTTCCGGATTGGTTATGGCCTGTCTTTTTGCGACCTGCCCAATAAGCCTTTCCCCCTTGTCTGTAAAACCAACAACAGACGGGGTCGTTCGTGTGCCTTCCTGGTTTGCTATTATTGTAGGCTCACCGCCCTGCATTACTGCGACTGCCGAGTTGGTTGTTCCGAGATCAATACCAATTGCTCTCCCCATAATATTACTCCTCCTGTTTCATGTCTATTATAAGATTGTTAACTGAGATTCGATTGTTGAGGTTCATTTAC
>CALZGI010000007.1 GCA_945786855.1 Thermodesulfovibrionia bacterium
CGTGGCTGAAGCGCACAAAAAAACAGGTGGACGCCCTTTATGCAAAAAAACATATCACAAAACGCGTAGTGGAAGATTACCTGATAAACCGGATCAAAAAAGATCCTGAATTTGCAAAGCGCTGTCTCATGCTCTTACATAATGATAAACTTCATGAAAAAGACATTGTGTCCATGTACAAGGACCTTGGAATTGATAAATAAAAAGAAAGGGGCCAAGGAGTCAAGGATTCGAGTGATGGAAATAATCTTTGCAAATTTCAGTTTCACTTGAACCCTGGAATCCTTGAATCTTCGAACCCTATTTTAAATACTAATTATGCCTGATTCTTCAAAATTAGAAACAATACCGGAAGAAGACCTCTATTATTTTAATATCGGAGAGCACACACGGATTCACCGCTATCTTGGCGCGCATAATCTGGGCAGTGGAGTCCGTTTCGCCGTGTGGGCGCCCAATGCAATGGAGGTGGCAGTTGTGGGGAGTTTTAATGACTGGAATATCCATGCCCATGCAATGGAAAGGAGGGGAGGAACCGGTGTCTGGGAGAGGTTTATTCCAGGCCTTGATCATGGTATTTTTTACAAATTCGCCGTGCGCAGGGCTGATGGAACGTGGAGCTTTAAAACAGACCCGTTTGCCAGGTTTATTCAGAATGAACAGGACCGCACCCCCATGCTGATCGAGGACTATTATGAATTTAAACATCCAAAACCCGGGGACAGGGATAAATTTTCCCGGCCTTTAAATATCTTCGAGGTACATCCTTTATCATGGCGTTTCAGGGATGGACGGCCTTTAAGCTACATTGAGCTTATAGATGAACTGGTCCCGTATGTGAAATATATGGAATATACCCATGTTGAACTGATGGGTATTATGGAACATCCCTACGTGCCGTCGTGGGGTTATCAGGTTATCGGTTTTTATGCTCCTACATCCAGAATGGGTACCCCCGCGGAATTCAAGCAGCTGGTTGATGCCTTTCACAAAGAGGGAATCGGGGTAATCATGGATACCGTACTGGTCCATTTTCCCAAAGACGATACCGGGCTGGCCGGCTATGATGGTGACCATTTGTTTGAGTGCCCCATCCCTGAGCGCAAAGTAACAGCCTGGAACACATTTTACTTTGATTTTGGCCGTAGTGAGGTCAGAAGTTTTTTAATCTCCAACCTTTTTTACTGGATTGAGGAGTATTATATTGACGGTTTCAGGTTCGATGCGGCCGGTCACTTTCATTATTATGAGTTTGAGACTGATGAAAAGCACAGGTGGTTTATCCAGCGGTATGGAAACTGCCATAATCCCGAAGGCTTTCGTTTTATGCAGACCATGAACTATGCTGTCAAAAAAGAGCACCCGGAAGTCCTTCTGATAGCTGAGGATTCCACTATTGCCAGCGGAGTGACCAAACCGGTTGAGGACGGAGGGCATGGGTTTGACTATAAATGGGACCTGGGCTGTACAAGCCATATGATGAAGTATTTCAGGGCGCCGTACACGAAGCGAAGTGACAGGTACGGGGACCTGACCTATCCGATGCTCTATCACCATACAGAGAATTTTCTGCTTCCGCTGTGCCATGACGAAGTTGTGCATATGAAACGGACAATGGTGAATAAGACTGAGGACTTAAGTGATTTTGAGAAATTTGCAAACCTGCGCCTGATGTATCTTTTTCAATTCGGGATGCCCCATAAAAAGCTCCTTTTTATGGGACAGGAATTTGGCCAGATGAATGAATGGAATGAGGAGCAGCCCCTGCCCTGGGATTCGTTATGGGACCACAAACATAAAACCATGCAGTGGTATGTTAAGCGGCTCAATGAAGTGTACAGGTACATCCCGGCGATGCATGAGGGAGACAATATAGAGAATGGGTTTGAATGGATTGAGTGTCTGGATTACAGACAGAATATCCTGGCCTTTATTAGATTTAACAGGGACTATTCTCAGCTGATGGTATATTTATTAAATTTTTCCAGGGAGTGCTTCAATGATTTCAGGTTAGGAGTCCCGTTCAGGGGGAAGTATCATAAAGTAATTGATACAGATGCCCGGGAGTTCGGCGGCAACGGGCACAACTGGATAGCTGATTATTATACGGAGGATGTACCTGCCTTTCATCATTCATTCAGTATAAACACCAATTTACTGCCGCTACACGGGCAGCTCTTTACCTCCATCGAATTAATTCGTTGAAGCCGCTTATAATGCACTGATATCCCACTTTCCGAGTCTGTCCATAATACCGCTTACGTCTTTCTTCTCCTCTATTGCCTTCAGGATTTTCCTGTAGCCCGTGATGTCGCCGTAGAGGATACAGCCGGAAATGACATGTTCCTTTATCACGATTTTCTTATAGATAAAGTTGTCCCTGTCTTTATGTGTGATGGCATCATATTTTCCGTCTGCATCAATGTCCCCGGCTGCGGCAAGGTCAATTCCGACGACCTTCAGGACATTGGACATGGTAGTGCCCTCATAGGTCACATCTCCTCCTGCCATGTTTGTCCCTGCAACTTCACCCTGTGTCTGTGCTGCAGGCCATATGCCATAACACATGTCCCGGTGTTCTATCACATCACCTGCGGCAAAGACGCCTTTTTTTTCAGTTTCCATCCGGTCATTAACGGGTATGCCCCTGTTGACGGTCAGGCCCAGTGTTCCGGCAAGCCCGGCCTGCGCCCTTACCCCGGCAGAGATTATTACAAGACCCCCTTCGATCATGCTCCCGTCTTCAAGCACGACGCCGCTGGCCCGGTCATCCCCTGAGATCTCTTTTGTCTTTGCCCCGAGAAAAAACCTACATCCCATGCTTTCCATCTGTGCCTGCAGCACTTCAGCCCCTTCAGGGTCCATCTGCCGGGGAAGCAGTCGGGGAAAGAACTCCACAACAGATATGTCGTGTCCCCTCTTTCTCAGGCTGTTCGCTGCTTCAAGGCCGAGCACTCCTCCGCCGATCATGATGACCTTCTTTTTCCCCTCAGCAAAACTGATGATCTCATCTGCATCTTTTATGGTCCGTAACGCGAATACTCCCTTTTTGTCTGAACCTGAAATGGGCGGGATAAAAGAGGTGCCTCCTGTGGCCAGAAGGAGCCTGTCATAGCTGAAGTGTTCCCCTGCGGCAGTCACTGCCTCCTCTGCCTCCTGGTCAATGAAGGATACGTGAGCGTCCAGAATGAGCTGTATATTTTTTTTTTCGTACCACTCCTTTGAATGTATCACGATCTCCTCTTCGTCCGCCTCTCCGGCAAGATATTCAATCAGCCGGATACGGCTGTAAAAAGGCGTGCCCTCTTCAGTCAGCATGGTTATTTCTCCGGTATGGTCATGTTTGCGTATGTTCTCGGCAGCTGTAGTGCCGGCCACGCCGTTGCCGATAATCA
>CALZGI010000008.1 GCA_945786855.1 Thermodesulfovibrionia bacterium
AGAACGTCAGTTGAATTGGTCTGCCCTTATATAATATGGATCCCGCATGGCGGAACGGTGAGTATGCCATCATCATTCTCTATTATTAAAAAAATGGTTCACAATCCCCTTTAATGACCCGGCGCCTATGGGAACCGGGTAGAGCAGTGTGTAGTACAGGAGAGCAGGCACAGCAAATGAAATCCCCTCCGTTTCATGAAATAATTTCAAAAACCGCCTGTTGATCATGATATTCACAAAATAGACCACAGGAAGAATATATAAAAATCCTGTTTTGCCTGTCAGGAGAAACAGGGCTGCGAACAATGCATTTAAAAAAAAGGAGAACACATTTGTTTTCAGCTCTGTGGAAGCCGAGCCTGAATCAGTAAACACGTCTTTATTCTGAAGTGAGTACATGCTCCAGTACATGGTTTTTCGAAAGGCATTACGAAGTGACTTCCACAGGGAAAAATTAAATATGTGCCGGACCTGTATTGCAGGATTCATGATGAGGGCACATCCTGCTCTTCGCAGCCTGTGGCTGAACTCAACATCTTCAAGAATGGGCATGAATTTTTCAGGGAACCCACCACTCTTTCTGAATGTCCCGACATCAATAATCATTGCATGAGCGGCAATATAATCAGGACAATTCGCATTTTTTGTTTCAGAGTAATTGACAAAGACAGACTGAAAGGTGCTGAAAAATGTCCTGTCGAAGGAAATGGGAGAGTATGTCCCTCCCACAACGGTCTGAGGGCCGAGCCCGGAAAGGGTTCTGTTTATAATAGATAAGGTGTCTTTTTTTAACAGACAGTCTGCATCGGTGAAAAAGATAACATCTCCCCTGGCAGCTTCTGCTCCTCTATTCCTGGCCGTTGACGTACCCGACCTGCTGTCGAGACAGACAAGCACACAGGGGAATTCCCTGATAATCTCCAGGGAATTGTCGCTGGAATGATCATCAATCACGATAACTTCGAAATTCTGATAGTCAGATGCAAAGGCCGCCTCAAGGCATTTCCCGATTGTGGCCTCCATATTGTAATTCGGGACAACAACTGAAATATATCGTTCCATGATCAACGGGATAACAGAGCTTGCGCATTGCGGCAAAATGCTTTATGAACGTCTCATAGCAAAAATAAAGTTCAATTATTATAATATAACCAGTTATTTATTCCTGAGTCGAATATGAAGAAAAAGATAGCGATAGTCGTGCGTGACAGGAAGCATGAGTCATTGAGGATGGCTGTAGGGGCCACTCTCTGTAATGATGATGTGAGCGTATTTATTATGGACACTCCGTTAGAATCTGACGAAGAGATTGATGTTAATGTACAGATGCTTTCCGATCTGAACGTACATATTTACTCGAACAACCCGCAAAATCCCTTTGAACAGAAGACGACGGAAGACATTGCCCGCATGCTTTCAGAACACGATATTGTCATTCCATATTGATAAACGGGGCAGGGCTGTTGCTTGAGACTTCTTTCAATCAAACCGCTGGAGACGAATTATACATAACAAAAACACCATGTCAACGGACATGTTATTGTACCTGTCAAAAGAATCAGACAGCCCCGTACTCATTGACAAATCATTTCCTATAATTCTAACATTATAAGCAAAATCAAAATATTATGAGGTGTGTATGCTCCAGGAAGTAGAAAACGTTTCATCAACCACCAGACGACTCACAATTCAGGTCCCTTCAGAGATTATTCAGTCGGAAACAGCTGCCGTATATAATGAAATAAAGGCAACAACCAAGATTCCGGGATTCAGGCCCGGGAAGGTGCCCCAGGCTATTCTTGTCAACAAATTTGCCAAACAGGTTGAAGCACAGGTCATAGAGAAGGTTGTCCCAAGGTTTTACATGGAGGCAATCAAAGAAGCAAAGCTCGAACCCGTCAACTACCCTGATATTAATGAAAAGGTAGAACTGAAAGAGGGCCAGCCGCTCTCTTTTACCGTAACCGTCGAAGTAAAACCTGAAGTTGGCGATTTAAATTATGAAGGGATAACCTTAAAGAAAAAAACCTTTTCTGTCGAAGACAGTGAAGTGGAAAAGGCAATCAACTCGCTGCGGGAAAGCAAAGCCGTTTATGCAACCACAGAGGAAGCGTTGACGGAAGGAGACATGGCCATTGTTACCAATGAAGCCTTCGTCGATGACCAGCCCGTCGATGATCTGTCATACAAGGAGTATCCCCTGGTGCTTGGAACCCAGGAAATGCCCAAAGAATTCAGTGACGCACTGATCGGGAAGAAAAAAGATGAATCCACAGAAGTGAAGCTGAACTTTGAGAGTGATCATCCGAATAAAACCATTGCCGGAAAAGAGGTTCTGTTCAAAGTGCTGATTACAGAGGCAAAAAAGAAAATGATTCCCCCTGCTGATGATGAATTTGCAAAGGGCGCAGAATGCGGTACTATGGAGGAATTGACAAAGAAAATCCATGATTCACTCGGGAAGAGGAAAGAGAGTGAGATCAACCTTGATTATAAAAAAGAAATTCTCGACACCCTCATAAAGAATCATCCTATTGATGTTCCTGCCTCCATGGTAAAGGGAGAAATCGAGTCCATTATTCAGCAGGAAAAAGAGAGTGCAATGAGAAAGGGTGAGGAGCTAAAGCCCGATCAGGAATTAAATAAAGAATTTGAGGCCAGGGCAAAAGATAATGTAAAAAGTGTCCTCCTTCTTGATGCAATCGGGAAAAAAGAGAGTATAGAAACCAGCGATGATGACGTCAAACAGGCAATCGAAGAGATTGCCGTCCGCAACAACCTGAAACCCGAAGAAGTAACAAAACTGTATGCTGTCAGGGAAGGGTCAATGGACGCTTTAAAAAGCCGGCTCTTTGCTGACAAGGTGCTGGATTTTATCCTTGAAAAATCAACCATACAGTAGGGGCGTATGGCAATACGCCCGTACATTGAGGCGATAGGCCCGTACATTTAATTGTTACAAAATACTATTTGAATTATAATAATTAAGAATCAGCATATTTAACTTTTAACGACTATAGAGGAGAGTATATGAGTTTAATCCCAATGGTAATTGAACAGACGGGAAGATCGGAACGGGCATATGACATTTATTCCAGGCTCCTGAAGGACAGGATCGTCTTTATAGGCAGTCCGATTGATGATATTCTTGCAAATACTGTTATTGCCCAACTCCTGTTTTTACAGACAGAAGACCCTGAAAAAGACATTCATATTTACGTAAACTCTCCCGGCGGTGTTGTCACGGCAGGCCTTGCCATATACGACACCATGCAATACATCAAGCCTGATATTTCCACATACTGTCTTGGACAGGCAGCCAGTATGGGAGCACTCCTGCTGACAGCCGGAACTAAAGGGAAACGCTTTACCCTTCCCCATTCCCGGGTTATGATACACCAGCCGATGGGCGGTTTTCACGGTCAGGCCACAGACGTCGAAATTCACGCAAAAGAAATTTTAAAAATGAAAGACACTCTCAATAATATAATGGCACACCACACCGGCCAGCCGCTGGAAAAGATACATGTTGACACGGAAAGAGATTACTTTATGTCAGGCCAGGAGGCCAAAGAGTATGGTATTGTTGATGAAGTAGTCGAATCAATAAAAAAATAGGATTAGATATGAAAGATAAAAAAACAACAAAGCAGTACGATGATTCACTGAAATGCTCCTTCTGCGGCAAAGGACAGAAAGAAGTCCGTAAACTCATTGCAGGCCCGACGGTATTTATATGTGACGAGTGTGTAAGTCTCTGCAATGAAATAATGGCAGAGGAATTTGAAACCGCCTTTGACATCAATATTTCAAAGAAACTTCCGACACCAAAGGAGATAAAGAGTTTCCTTGACGATTACGTAATTGAGCAGGAAATGGCCAAAAAGGCCCTGTCCGTTGCGGTACATAACCACTATAAAAGGATCAACAATCCTCAAAAGTCCGATGTTGAGCTGCAGAAGAGCAATATCATTCTGCTCGGGCCTACAGGCACCGGGAAAACGATTCTTGCCCAGACCCTGGCAAAAATCCTCGACGTTCCCTTTACCATTGCCGACGCTACAACACTCACTGAAGCGGGGTACGTGGGCGAGGATGTTGAGAATATAATACTGAAACTCCTGCAGGCTGCCGAGTTTGACGTGGAAAGAGCACAGCGGGGCATCATTTACATCGATGAAATAGACAAGATAAGCCGAAAAACAGAAAACGTTTCCATCACGAGAGACGTGTCCGGCGAAGGCGTGCAGCAGGCACTTTTAAAAATTATCGAGGGAACGGTCGCTAACATTCCACCCCAGGGCGGAAGAAAACATCCTCAGCAGGAATTCGTTCAGGTGAACACCGCGAATATTCTTTTTATCTGCGGGGGCGCCTTTGTGGGACTTGAAAAAATAATAGACGAAAGAACAGGGAAGAAAGTCGTAGGCTTCGGGTCAGAGCCATCATTGACGGGCGACAAAAAGATCGGCGACACGTTAAAGGTGATGCAGCCGCAGGACCTAATTCATTACGGACTTATTCCGGAATTCGTCGGACGGCTTCCCGTGGTTGCGACACTCGATGAATTAGGTGAATCCGCTCTGGTCAGAATACTGTCTGAACCGAAGAATGCGCTCATCAAGCAGTATCAGAGGCTGCTTTCCTTTGACAATGTCAAATTAAAATTTACAGAAAAGGCCTGTTCCGCAATCGCCCGGGAAGCAATACGGCGGAAAACAGGAGCACGCGGACTGAGGGCCATTCTTGAAGAAATCATGCTTGATGTCATGTATGAAATCCCTTCGCAAAAAAATGTTAAGGAATGTGTAGTAACCGAAGACGTAATAATCAAGAAGGAAAAACCTATTCTCACCTATGAAGATAAAGCGGAATCTGCATAGCTCCTCACTGACCCGTAGTCCCCAAGTATGCATGCAGTGAAGCAGCGCTGTCCGGTCACGGTTTCCCCCGTCCCTTCCCTTTCGTCAGTCCATGTGAAATAAACTTTTTGAAAGTCTTTCTGAGTTCCTCATCTTTCACATGCCGGATAGTGTTTTCTACAAAACGGGCGTCGTCCTCGGTCAGTTTGATATTTTCCTTTCTGCTCTGTATTTCAGTTTTCTCCGGAATCCGGCCAAGCCTGAAGCGGACATCCTTTACGCTTATATTGTAGGATTTAAGTTTTTCAGAAATATCTCCTTTGAAGAAGCTCAGGTGGTGCATCCATTGAGGGGTGTCCACAATTATGGTAAGAACGCTGCCCTTAATGATGTCCGGGGCAGTATGCACGGCAACGGCAGGTCCTACGATATCATTCCATTGCCTCTTTATTACGCTCAGCGCAGCTCCTCCCTCTATGCCAAAGTCTTTGACAAACTGTCCGAGGATTTTCCGAAGATGCTGCATAGGCAATCAAATACGGTGAAAGGTGATGAATACTGTGAGGTTCGAATGAGTACTCGTTTATGGACTATACCGCTTTTTTTATTTTGCCTGACCGAAGGCATCTGGTGCAGACATGAACCCTTTTTACGCCTTGTTCCGTCTGCGCCTTTATCTTCTGCAGGTTCGGCATGAATACTCTTTTTGTCCTGTTATTTGCATGACTGACATTATTCCCGGTCATTCTTTTTTTGCCGCATACTGAACAAACTGCCATCTATCCCACCTCCTGAAATACCTGATGCATATTCGTTTTGGTAATAATTTATTGAACAAAACACCCTCAGGGTGTCCATGTTTGCTTTATAAAGAGTCGTTATGATAACATTAATCCAAGCAAACTTACAACCTAAATCAAGTATGTGACTTCACCATAAGTTTTCATTTAAAACGGGGTTACAATTAACTTTTTCACACACATGAACAAGGAAATATGGCCGGAATAAGAATATACGAATTATCAAAACAAATCAATATCAGCAACAAGGAAATACTCGCCAAGCTTGCAGGTCTGGGGATACAGGCAAAATCCCACATGTCGAATATCGATGAGGAAACGGCCAAAAAACTGACCCATCTTTTTTCACAAAAACAGCCGGCGGAGACGCAGAAGAAACCGTCCCCTGTGAAGATAAAAGAGAAAAAAACGAAGACGCCCCCTGCCGGAAAGTCCAAAAAAACGACTGAAGAAAGTAAACCCGGCACAGACACAAAAGAAAAAACACCAGCAATCGAACAGCCTGCTGCAAAACAGCGAGACGACGAAATAAAAAAAGATGGAGCGACGGCAGATGAAGATGAAATTGTCGTCCCCGATAATATTAAAAAAGAAGTGGAAAGCGAAAAACTGGCGAAATTCAAAAGCAAGCCGGGAATGCAGAGGGCTTTTGATTCCATCAGAAGGGTAGAGACATCAAAGAAAGGCTTTGACTTCAAGCCCCGCCACAAGAAATACGATAAAAAGCCGCATACGAAGAGACCAGATGAAGATGGTGCTCAAGCTGCTACGGCACCACGGAAGCGTGTTCTGAAATTTCAGGAAGGCACCACCGTAAAAGAATTTGCTGAACTGATCGGGCAGAAACTGAATGATGTCATAAAAAAATTCATGGACCTCGGCTACATGCCTACAATCAACCAGCCCCTGGATACCGATGCCGCTCAGATTGTTGCAGAAGCCTATGGTCTCAAACTCGAACCGACAATCATAGAGGACGACGAAGCATTTCTCGAAGAATCAGAGGTTGATGAGTCCGAACTGAAACACCGTCCCCCGATTGTTACTATTATGGGTCATGTTGACCATGGGAAGACCACCCTGCTTGACGCCATTCGAGAAACAAGAGTGACTGAAACGGAAGCCGGAGGAATAACCCAGCATATTGGCGCATATAAGGTGAAATTAAAGGACAAGGAAATTGCATTCCTTGACACTCCGGGGCATGAAGCGTTCACAATGATGAGAGCACGGGGCGCAAAAGTAACAGACATCGTCGTCCTCGTCGTTGCCGCAGACGACAGTGTTATGCCTCAGACGATTGAAGCAATTGACCACGCAAAAGCAGCAAACGTTCCTATAGTCGTGGCAGTAAACAAAATTGATAAACCCGAAGCAAATGCATCAAAAGTTCAGAACGAACTTTCTCAATACGATGTCGTCCCCGAAGACTGGGGAGGGAAGAACATTTTTGTTGAAGTTTCTGCGAAAGAAAAAACAGGGATAGAACACCTGCTGGAAATGATTCTGCTTCAGGCCGAAATGCTTGAACTGAAAGCCGATCACAACCGGGCCGCAAAAGGCACAATTGTTGAAGCAAAGCTTGACAAAGGCAGAGGGCCTGTCGGCACGGTCCTTGTCAATTCCGGCAAGTTAACAGTTGGAGACTCATTCCTTGTCGGCACAGTTGCGGGGAAGGTCAGGGCACTTATAGACGACACGGGAAAAAAGATCAAACATGCCGGTCCCTCAACTCCCGTTGAAGTTATCGGGTTTCCCGATGTCCCGCAGGCCGGCGATATTTTTGTTGTTATGGAGGACGAGAGGAAAGCGAGACAGATAGCACTGAACAGGGCTCATAAACTCAAGAATGCTGCCGTAGCTCAAAAGAAGAAGCTGACGCTGGACGAATTACACGAAAGAATAAAAGAGGGAGAGATAAGGGACCTCAATATAATTATCAAGGCTGATGTCCAGGGTTCTGTTGAGGCCGTCAAAGATGCTCTTTCCAGCCTTACCCATCCGGAGGTAAAGGTAAATGTCATTCACACAGGTGCTGGCGGTATCAATGAATCTGATGTCATGCTTGCCGCGGCTTCGAATGCAATTATTATTGGATTCAGTGTCCGGCCTGATGCCAAGGCAATGGCCCTCAAAGACAAGGAAGGCGTTGATATAAGGCTTTACAACGTTATCTACGAAGCAATAGAAGATATCAAGAAAGCACTCGAAGGATTACTTGCCCCGACAATCACGGAAAAGATTCTCGGGCGGGCGGAAGTCAGAAATCTTTTCGTTGTTTCACGGCTTGGTACTGTTGCCGGCTGTCATGTCATAGACGGGAAAATATCCAGGGCAAGTGCCGGTATCAGGGTAATAAGAAACAATGTTGTCGTGTATGACAGTAAAATATCCTCCCTGAAAAGGTTTAAGGAAGACGCGAAAGAAGTTCAGACAGGATTTGAGTGCGGCATCATGGTAGAAAACTTCAATGACCTCAAAACTGGTGACATTCTGGAAAACTACGTGAAAGAAGAAGTAGCTGCCACGCTTGAGTAAAATTTCAATCATTTGCTAAAGCTTCCTCATTGCCCGCTCGTACCAAACACAGCATCGTCGCCCTCTGACTCCATTCACCAGACAAAAGATA
>CALZGI010000009.1 GCA_945786855.1 Thermodesulfovibrionia bacterium
TGGAACTGCAGCAGCTCGAGGCATTTCTCAGGACCCTGAGCGGACCGCTGGAGTTCTATGGACAGTAAACCTATACGAAGGGAGTAATTTTGAGAAAAATAATTATATATGTCCTGATTGCATTTCTGGGTGCTTGCGCGACCCCGGGCACACCGGAGAAACCAACAGAGGAAACGCTCCATAAACATGATTCGGGCACCTTTACCCAGCACCTTGCAGACAGTAAATATCGAGTGACAGAAAAAGGAGTGTTCGGTGTTGAAATGGAAATTCCTGCAAAAAGACTGATGGTGGGAGTGAATACAATCAATCTTATTCTTCATGACAACAGGGACCGTGATATGCAGGGCGCAAATGTCTCCGTTACACCATGGATGCCTGAGATGGGGCATGGTGTATTCAGCCCCCTGAAGGTAACAGAGAAGGGGAACGGCCTTTATGCCGTAGAAAATATTGTTCTTGTAATGGGCGGCCACTGGGAATTCAGGGTGAATGTTAAATGGGGTGAAGAAGAGGACAATGTGGTCTTTGATTTCCCCTATGTGAGAACAGCAGAGGGATATGACTATATAAAGGCAAAGACCCCGGCAGGATTTGATGCCGTTCTGGGAATGAAAAATACCCTCGAAGAACTTCAGCCTGAAATCGTGAAGGAAAATGGTAAGACGATCAAAGTTTTTACACTGACCGTAAGAGACATTGGATTTGAACTTTTCCCCGACGCCCCCATGATGGGCTGGGGATTTAACGGGACCATCCCGGGGCCTACATTAAGGATGACTGAGGGCGACCGTGTCCGTATTATACTGAAGAATGATTCGAGTGGAAAACACACTATACACGTGCACGGACAGAGGAAACCGGTCTTCATGGACGGTGTTCCATATATAGGACAGAAGCCTGTAAGAAAGGGAGAATCATATACCTATGAGTTCACGGCACAGAAACTGGGGACCTCTTTTTACCACTGCCATGTTGACAGTGCGCACCACATGGATATGGGAATGTACGGGGCATTTATCGTGGAGCCGAAAGAGGAGAAGTATGCCTATGACAGGGAATACATAATGATCCTGGATGAGTGGCCCACAAAGCACATTCACGTTCATGAAAAAGATGATGAGGAGGCGGGTCATGAAAAGCATGGTGTTGTTTCTGTGCATAAGGGTACCCAGCCCGAGCATGCCCATCCCGGCGGCAGGACGGAAAAGAGGGATTATTACCCGAAAACCCATAACCCCCATAATCCTGTGTACGATGCCTTTACCATAAACGGCAGGGCATTCCCTCTCACTGAACCGGTTTACGTAAAAACGGGAGAAAAGATCAGACTGAGGTTTATTAATGCCGGATACCAGTCCCACTTTATGCATACACACTCACACAAGTTCAGGGTGATTACCCGTGACGGGGCATATGTAGATGAACCGCAGTTGATAGATACTGTCCATGTCGGGGCTGCGCAGAGAGTGGATGTCATCATTGAGGCAGACAATCCGGGGATATGGCCTTTCCACTGCCACCGGCTGAACCATGTTGCAAATGATCACATTTATCCCGGAGGGATGCTGACATGGATTGTCTATGAAGATTATAAGGTGGGCGAGGGAAAGAAGAGTGATCAATATTGACAGGAGTGTCATTTTACGTATTGAGACTCAGGATTAATAATGAACTGAAATTTTCATTACGTGCCGAATGACAGGAAGCGGTCGTTCAATGAAAAAGGAACACATAAATAAAATCATCATTGTTGCGGTGATCATCGGGCTTATTGCTGCCTTCAAAATATTCAACCTCGGTGATTATCTCTCCCTCTCGTACATTAAGGAATCCCAGGAAAAATTTCAGGCCCTCTATAGTGAAAACAGCATTGCCGTCATTGCGGTCTACATGGCGATATATATTCTTGTCACATCGCTCTCACTTCCCGGGGCCGCGATTATGACGCTTGCAGCGGGGGCTCTCTTCGGCCTTTTGATCGGAACAATAGTCGTGTCCTTTGCGAGCACAATCGGTGCAACACTGGCATGTTTTGCTGCACGGTTTATTCTGCGCGACTGGGTTCAGGGAAAGGTTGGGGAAAAGCTGAAAACCATCAATGAGGGGGTTGAGAAGGAAGGGGCATTTTATCTTTTTACATTAAGGCTCATACCCATATTCCCCTTCTGGCTCATCAACCTTGTCATGGGACTGACCAGGATGCCGCTGAAAACGTTTTACTGGGTCTCGCAGGTCGGAATGCTTGCCGGCACGATTGTCTATGTAAACGCAGGCAAGGAACTCGGGAAAATAGATTCCCTTTCAGGGATTCTTTCACCGACATTGATATTGTCTTTTGTTCTATTGGGACTGTTTCCGATTATTACGAAAAAACTTCTTGGGCTGTATAAGAAGAGGAAAGAGATATGAAGTATCGCGAATGACGGGGAGGCAGCCCGGGGAGGGAATGAATTTTGCAAACATGTATGAGATCGTGCAAATGTAAGGGAGAGTAATATGGCTGATTATGATTTTGACATAGGAATACTTGGTGGAGGATCGGGTGGGCTGACGGTTGCATCAGGGGCCGCGCAGTTCGGTGCAAAGACGCTCCTCATTGAAAAAGAAAAGGCCCTCGGCGGCGACTGCCTGCACTACGGGTGCGTTCCGAGCAAAACGCTCATACGGTCTGCCCATGTTTACCATATGATGAAAAATGCCTGGAAATATGGTCTTCCCGGTGTTGATATCCAGCCTGTTGATTATAAAGATATCGCAAAACGGATCCAGTACGTGATCGGTACAATCCAGAAACACGATTCGGAAGAAAGGTTTTGCAAGCTTGGCGTCAAGGTGGAGTTTGGCGACTCTGTCTTTACCGATGAACATTCAGTAAAGGTGAACGGCCAGACATATACTGCGAACAAGTGGGTGATTGCCACCGGCTCGTCACCGTCCGTTCCGCCTATCGAAGGCATGGACCAGACCCCCCATATTACGAACAGGGAAATTTTTTCACTTGACCGTTTGCCCGCATCCATGATCGTTATAGGGGCGGGGCCGATCGCCATAGAAATGGCACAGTCATTCTGCCGGCTGGGTACTGCAGTGCACATCGTGCAGCGCAGCGGACAGATCCTGAGCAAGGAAGACAAAGACATGGTTGACATTGCCATGAATGTGATGAGCAGTGAAGGGATTTCATTTCATATGAATTCAGGACTGGTCAGGGTGAAAGACCTCGGCCCTGAAAAAGAAGTGGTCATAAGAAAGAAAGACGGGAGTGAGGAAAGTCTCAGGGCCGAGCAGATTCTCGTTGCACTGGGAAGGCAGGTAAATACCACCGGGCTGGGGCTTGAGGACATCTCTCTTGATTTTGATAAAAAGGGGATTAAGGTTGACAGCCGGATGCGGACGAACCATAAGCATATTTATGGAGTGGGCGATGTAACCGGGGCATACCAGTTTACCCATGCGGCGGGGTATGAAGGCGGAGTTGCCCTCAGTAATGCCATTCTTCACCTTCCCAAGAAGGCTGACTATACCTATATGCCGTGGTGCACCTATACAGACCCTGAACTGGCAAGCATCGGGATGAATGAGAAGCGTGCAAAGGAAGCGGGGATAGAGTATTCGGTCTGGACGGAAGAGTTCAGGGCCAATGACCGGAGTCTCGCCGAAGGTGAAGAGACGGGGCATATCAAGATGATCCTTGACGGAAAGGGAAAGCCTCTTGGGATTCAGATCCTCGGCCCCCAGGCAGGGGAACTTCTCGGTGAATGGGTGGCTATCCTGAACGGTGGAGTTAAGCTTTCGACGTTTGCTTCTGCTGTTCACCCCTATCCCACGCTCGGCGAGATAAACAAAAGAGTCGTGGGAAATTACTTTTCAGGGAAGATCTTTTCGGAAAAGGTCAAGAAAACACTCAAGTTCTTTTTTCATTTTAAAGGAAGGGCCTGTGATTCAAAATGAAGAATAATAAACCTCTCATAGACCAGGTTGCACTCGTAACGGGGGCAAGTTCAGGCATTGGACGAGCTATAGCGATGGCCATGGGAAATGCCGGTGCAAAAGTTGCGGTGAATTATGTCTCCAGTGAAGAGGCTGCATACAGGGTTGTCCACGATATTAAACTGTCCGGAGGAAAGGCAATGGCCGTCAGGGCTGATGTAAGCAGAGAAGACCAGGTCAGGGCAATGTATGAAGAGATAGTGAATGAATATGAAACCATCGATATTCTTGTAAACAATGCGGGGGTGCAGAAGGATTCAAACTTTACCGATATGACCCTGGAACAGTGGCAGAGAGTAATCGACATAAACCTGACCGGTGCTTTTTTATGCGCACGTGAAGCTGCTCGTGAATTCATTCACCGCGGAGTTGTCCCGGAACGATCAAAAGCCGCGGGCAAGATCATCTTTATCAGTTCCGTACACGAAGTAATCCCCTGGGCAGGCCATGTAAATTATGCTGCATCAAAGGGCGGAATCATGCTTCTCATGAAGAGTATAGCCCAGGAGCTTGCACCGCAGAAGATCAGGGTGAACAGCATTGGGCCGGGCGCAATTAAAACAAGGATAAACAGGGCGGCCTGGGAAACGCCTGAGGCCGAAGCGGATCTGCTCAGGCTGATCCCCTATGGCAGGGTGGGAGACCCTGATGATATCGGCAAAGTTGCGGTGTGGCTTGCGTCTGATGAGTCCGACTATATAACAGGTACAACAATATTTGCCGATGGCGGGATGCTGCTCTATCCGGGATTTGCGACGGGCGGTTAATCAGAAGGGAATGGGGTCAAACCTTCAAAATTCATTTATAGAATACTTTGTGAAATGAAAATTAAATAATGAAGGTTTGACCCACACATATTTCTCTTAATCCATAAGAGATTTATGAGCTTCAGGACAGCATTGCACAGCCTGCCCGATGGCGTGCCCATTCAGGACGTCTTTTTGCAAGCTCATCTTTGCCGGGCTGTTCATCATAGGGTTTTCTCAGCACCTCAAGCAATTCATTGACCATAGAATTATCTCCCTGTTCTGCTTTGTCGATGGCGAGCTGGGCGATATAGTTCCTGAAGATATATTTGGGATTGACTCTATTCATCTTTTCCCTGCGCAGATTGTCGGGGGTTTTATCTTGATTCAGACGTGACCTGTATTGACCTATCCATGTATCGAGCCTGTCCTTATATTCATCATTTAACTGCTCTGATACATAATAGGCATCAGAGAAGTGCTCTATAAGATGAACAGCCGAAGATGCATGCCCTGCATTACTCTGTACCTCAAGCGCGGCCAGTCTGCGAAAGAATATCGTCATATCTGTTTCTACATGCTGAAGCAGATCCAGCATATCTGTGATCAGCTCATTGTCACTCTCCTTATTGAAACCGGCAAGGCCTAATTTATCCGCCATCATTCTCTGCCATGTATCGCGAAAATGATTAGAATAGGTCTCGATAGAGTCCTCCAGAGGCTTGACTTCATTAATTAAGGGGTGAATTGCATTTGCAAGCTGGACAAGATTCCACCTTCCAATTTCGGCCTGATTGCCAAATCGATATCTGCGCCCCTGTGCATCGGTAGTGTTGGGTGTCCATCCCGGATCATAATCCTCGATCCATCCATAGGGGCCATAATCGATAGTGAGTCCCAGAACAGACATATTATCTGTATTCATGACTCCATGAACAAAACCTGTACGCCGCCAGTGCACGATCATCTCTGCTGTTTTTTTGCAGACTTCATCGAACCATGCACAATATACTTCTTTTGACGGCTCGCCCAGATGGGGGAAGTCGGTACGTATGGTATAATCAGCAAAGCGGCGGAGCAGATCCAGTTCGCCTCTCCAGGTAAGAATCTCGAAATTACCGAACCGGGTAAATGACGGCGCAGTCCGGCATACGATTGCTCCCGGCTCCGGCTGAGGGTGCCCATCATAAAACATGTCCCTGATCACCTGATCTCCGGTGGTTACCAGACTTAATGCTCTCGTCGTCGGGATCCCGAGGTGATACATGGCTTCGCTGCAGAGAAACTCACGGATTGATGATCGCAATACCGCAAAACCATCACCCATTCTTGAGTATGGAGTAGGACCGGCACCCTTCAGCTGGAGCACCCATCTTCTGCCCTCATCGTTTACCACCTCTCCCAGGTTAATAACGCGGCCATCCCCGAGCTGGCCGGCCCAGGTGCCAAACTGGTGCCCCCCATAACAGGTCGCATGGGGATCCATGCCGGATAACACCTTATTGCCTGAGAATACCTGGACAAATTCCTCAGACTCACAGAGCGCGGAGGAAAGACCGATCTCTTCCGCCATCTCCTTTGAGTAGGCTATTAATTCAGGTCCTCCTGCCTTTACCGGCCGGACTCTGGAATAACAGGATTTGCTCACCTGGCGTCTCTCATTTGTGCTTTCAGGGTCTGCCGGAAGCTCCCGGGTATATGTATTGTCAAAATGTAATGCATTCTCCAAATGTCTGTCGCCTTGAGATTTCATTGTATTTATATTCTTTCCTGATTAGATTGCTATTATTTTACACTTTAATTACCGGTATAACCATGAACGGAAAATGACGAGTGACGAATGACGAAGGAACAGATGAGCGGACAATGGCGAACTTATTTACTTCGTACTTATAATTTGTCGTTTCTTTTCCCCTTTAGTAATTCGTCAATCGTAATTCATCATTTTATTTTTATCATCACCCCTCGTACACGTTTCCCTAAAAAACTGAAGAATGGAGACCCAACACCACCCACTGACAAAACTCTTCTTCATAAAGGAACGTAATCTGATTTTCCATATAAGATCACCATGTACCTTAATCGATTATAAATAATACTTATAACTCTTATAAGTCACTTGTCATATAAAACCCATTTATTTAAACTACTTAGCATTAGTGGCTTCTGGATGCGCTCTTTATTTAATATGAACTGACAAAATATGTTTTCTGATGACTCTGGTTGGGGGGAGAGAAGTTCAGAGATTTCACCGGTTCTAAAATAGCCGAATTACCGAAGGATGATACCTTTGCGTATTCGGCTTTTTTCTACTTCAAAAAAGCAAGAAATCGTTCTCACCATGACCGGAGGGAGAGTCCCTAACAGGGAAAGAGATTAAAGTAACCCCACCCAGACTCTTCTTAACCCAAGGGGAGGAGTAAAGGTTCCCCCTCTTAGATTAAGAGGGGGTTAGGGGGAGTTAGCCCAATTAATAAATGAAATTCAAAAGAAACAGTCCAAAGCTCAAACAGAGAAGAAGGGATCTCCGCAGCAAGCAGACTGAAGCCGAAAATGTCCTCTGGCAGTGCTTGAGAAACAAGAAATTAAATGGTATGAAATTTTTCCGGCAATACAGTGCGGGACCGTACATCCTTGACTTTTACTGTCCCGAGGTGAAGCTTGCTGTTGAACTGGACGGCAGTCAGCATGCTGAGGATGAAAGCCGTGAATATGATGAATATCGGTCTGACTATTTAAAAGCGCCTGGCATTGAGACAATACGTTTCTGGAATAATGATGTGCTTCAGAATACGGAGGGTGTGTTGCAGAGCATAGCTGAGAGATCTGAGGGATATGAAGTAACCCCCTCAGTCCTCTCCGGTACGGATCTGCGACTTAACCCAAGGGGGAGAGGAAAAGGAAGGGATATGAAGTAACCCCACCCGGCCTCCCCTTAACCCAAGGGGAGGAGTAATGGTTCCCCCCGTAGGGTAAGTCGAAGCGGGCAGCGAAGATCCCTATCGGGAGGGGGGTAGGGGGGGTTAGTCCAATAAATTATATTCATTTGAAATGACCAGTAACTATAAAGAATCACTATAAGGGGGTATCAATGAAGACTCAAAGTAAACAATTCACAAATCTGATCATTACTTTCCTATGCGCTTTACTGCTTATTCTTCTAACCCATATTTACTTTAATTTTCTATTATAGACACCACCCATATATCCCTACTGGTGCGGATGGCCGTCCCGATGCGGGACCATGGACAGGTTTGATGCTATGGCTTCAGAAGATCGTTGGAGAGCCGTGGCTCTGGAGCATACGACCCGAAGAACTCAGCTTGTTTCTTAAAGAATCAGGATGGACAA
>CALZGI010000010.1 GCA_945786855.1 Thermodesulfovibrionia bacterium
AATCGCCCGGCCAGCTGCCGCTCATAGCGAAAATACCCATATTCAATAGTCTTTCCGAAAAAGCGCTCCACATGCTTGCACGGATATTAGAGGAGAAGGAATTTTCCCGCGGAGAAAACATTTTCACCGAAGGCAGTGATTCAGCAGGGTTCTATATAGTTATGAAGGGGCGTGTAAAGGTATTCAAACTCTCTTCTGAGGGAAAGGAACAGATACTCCACATTGCTGGTGAGAAGGAACTGCTCGGCGCTGTTTCAGCATTTGCGGGAGATCCCTATCCTGCGTACGCAGATGCTATGGAAAAGACATCTACCTTCTTCTTCCCCCGTAAAGAATTCCTGGCACTGATCCGGGAGGAGCCTTCAGTTGTCATGAACATGATGGCCAACCTCGCAATGCGACTCCAGCACTTTACGAGAATGATCGATGACCTCTCTTTGAAAGAAGTACCCGGAAGGCTGGCAGCTTATCTTCTTCATGAATGCCAGCAGGCAGAGTGCACTGACTCGATTAATCTTGATGTTTCAAAAGGACAGCTTGCGAGCATTCTCGGGACTATACCGGAAACCCTTTCCAGAATTCTTCGAAGAATGAGTGAAGAAGGGATCATTAAAGTCAGCGGCAGATGCATAACATTAATAAATAAAAAAGCCCTCCAGAATATCATTGATGGTGAGAAAACGGGGTTTTAGCTGCTGTAATCAAGGCACCTGTCACATAATCGGAAAGTAAAAACCACCCCTGACAGAGATTCTGTTTCCTCTGCCAGAGATGAGAAATTCATAGATATACCCCAGCAATGGTTTTTCTCACTGAGATTACTGAATGGCGAGCAGTTCAACGTCAAAGAGCAGGGTTGCGTTTGGCCCTATTTTACCCCCCGCTCCCCGTTCTCCGTACGCAAGATCTGACGGAATAAAAAGCTGCCATTTCGAGCCGGTTTTCATGAGCTGCAGCGCCTCGGTCCACCCGGGGATAACGCCATTCACCGGAAATGATGCAGGCTTCCCACGGCCGTAGGAACTATCAAATTCGGTCCCGTCCATCAAAGTACCTTTGTAATGAACGGAAACTTTATCAGTTGCCTTCGGGCTGTCTCCCTTGCCCTGGCTTATAACTTTGTACTGAAGTCCGCTTGGCAAAGAAACAATGCCTTCTTTCTTTTTATTTTCGGAAAGAAAGGCAGCCCCTTCTCCCCTGTTTTTCTCGCCAAGTGCACTCATCTGCTTTTTCTGCTTCTCCATCATTCCTTGTCTGAAATTCGTCATTGTCTTCTGAAACTCATCTTCAGTCATCAACAGCGATCCACCGGAAAAAGCATCCTTGATCCCGCGTGAAAGGATATCAGTATCAATATCAATTGACTGATTTTTCAAATTCTTGCCGATATCCATCCCTATGCCATAACTCACCTTGTCTCTCTCGGATTTCAGAGCTGACATATCTTCTGCATAGGACATACTTGCCAATAACATAAAACCCAAAACTGTACACAGTATCTTCATTGATCCTCCACTTTTTTTATTTTTTAAAACAGGAATAAGAAAGTTATTATAAAATCATTCCACAAAATTGTCTAATTGACAGGAAAGAAATCAAGGAATACTACATTCCATCAGGCGATTGATTCGTGTTGGACCCTCTCGAGATTATTCCGTGCATCGGAGTAATTCGGCTTCAATCGGATTGCCTGTTTAAGGGCCTCGACAGCACTGCCCTTCATGCCGGACTTGCTGTAGGCAAGACCCAGATTATTATGTGCTTCTGCATACCTGGGCTTTATTTTCACAGCTTGTTTATGGGCCTCAATTGCATCTTCAATCATGCCCAATCTGATATAAGCAATTCCGAGTTTGTCGTGAGCTTCCGCATAATCCGGTTTCAGGTGAACTGCCTTTTCAAGAGCATGTATGGCATCTTTATTCATTCCTGATGTGATATAGGCAGTTCCGAGATTGCTACAGGCTTCAGCATAATCAGGCTTCAGGCGAACCGCCCTTTCAAAGGCAAGGACAGACTCTTTATTCACTCCCATTTTGGCATAGACAGTTCCGAGACTGTTATAGGCTTCAGCATATTCAAGATTCAGGCCAATAGCCTTTTTGATACTGTCAACTGCTTCAGTATGCATTCCTGTCTGGCTGTAGGTGATTCCAAGATTAACCCAAAATTCCGCACAATCCGGCTTCAGTTTAATGGCCTTTTTATTGGCCTTGACTGCGTCTTTGAACATAACTAAATTACGGCAGGCAATTCCAAGGTTATTGTAGGCTTCAGCATAATTAGATTTTAATTTGATCGCCTGTGAGTAGGCTTCAATAGCATATTTATACATCCCGGCCCTGCTATAGGCATTTCCGAGGTCATTATGTGAAGCCGCAGAACCAGGGGTTTTCTTAAGTATTTCTTTACATGCGTTGATGGTCATCGGGGGACTGAGCGCGTCGACATTCACAGGTTCCTGCTGATTTTGATCAACCGGGGAGTCAGCTTCTCTTTCCCCGTGCTCCTCTGCGTTATTTATCTCTTTCCCTTTCGACTTTAAAGCACGCCATACCAGAGAAAGAATGACAAATAGTGCCAATACGATACCGACGACAAACAGTCCTCTATTTTTTTGCCTACCGTCTGTATTTCCGGGCAACATTGTATCAGAGGTTTCAGTGACAGTCCGTCTCTTCTGTATTCTTTTTGAAGACCCAGAAGATACTTCTCTATCCATTCTCTTCTGCACACCCGTTGCTTCTAAGGCTCTTACCGGGCCAGAACCAGCATCCCTTGCAGGAGCTGCGTCACCTGTCTTTTCAGAGGCTTCACTGACATCCGGGCTCTTCTGTTCTGATGACGAAGAAGATATTTCTTTTTCCTTCTTTTCTATTGTTCTCTGCACAGCAGTGAATTCTGCAGTGTCTGATGGCTCAGGAACAACATCCTTTGCAGGAACTTTGCTGTGAGAAACAGGGGCAGCATCAGGCTCACCATTATGCTTTCCCTCATACATCCTTACAACCCTTGCATCTTTTATGTAAGCGGTCATGCTCAAAGTCTTCGGGAATTCAGACTTGATGGTCTGCGTAAGATCTTTTACTTCCTCTGAATTCTTGAATTTCCCAATCCTTACTGCATAATATTTCCCTATTTTCTCTATTCTCAAATAGGATCGATCTTTTTCACTTAGCCCACGTTCCAGGGCTTCATACTGTATTTGTGAATCCTTCTCGCTGGAATGACTCCCTGCCTGGATAGTGTGTATTAATTCAGCACTCAATGAACGTACCGGTATGGACAGGATGCATGTCATCATGATACAAA
>CALZGI010000011.1 GCA_945786855.1 Thermodesulfovibrionia bacterium
AGGAAGTGACCTTTCCACTCTCCTTGCCTGGGTCCGCTCAATGCGATTGTCACTGCTTCTGCTCCTGTCCCTCTCAACTCTCTTTGTCCGCGTCCGTTCAACGCCATTGTCTCTGCTTCTGCTCCTGTCTCTCTCAACTCTCTTTGTCCGCGTCCGTTCAACGCCATTGTCTCTGCTTCTGCTCCTGTCTCTTTCAACTTTCTCTCCCTTGGACTGCTCAAGGCGATTGTCACTGCTTCTTCTCCTTTCCCTGTCAGCGGCAATTGAATCAGTTACAAGGGGGACGGATGTCAGGGCGAATACTGTTATACATACGACAGAAATAATTTGACGATATACATGTGATGTCCTCTTCATGATTCTCCTCCTTTACATTTGTCACAGAGGGCCTAGTTTCATTCCAAGAGGTAAGAGGCTTTTTTTCTTAACGTGCCCCTTACCTCTGCTCTCATCTATTTAAAACCCCATACGTCCGGGGCGGTCCATGCGTTTTTCCATTCTTGCGCGTCTCTCTTCTTTTATTACATTCAACTCTTCCATCTGCTTACTGGTCAGGATCGTTGAGAGCTGCTCATGTGTCTCATCACCTATGGCCTGCATCTCATCTCTCATGTCCTGCCTGATCAGCTGTTGCTTTGCCATGCTCTCCTTAATAATTGGCTCTATCTGAACTGTCTGCTCCTCGGTCAAGTCAAGTAATGTCCTGAGCCTCTCTATTTTCTGAGCAGGGGTTTTACTGTATTGTCCGCGCATCTTTCCGCCTCTGAATTTGCCCCTGTGCATCTGTTCACGATGTTCCAGCTTAAGCTCAATATATTTGTCCACCTGGTCATCGGTCAGTATTCTGCCCAATTGAATATCTGTGTCCAGCATGAGCTTATGCATGTCTGACCTGGCCTGTTTTTTGTATGCTCCTTTTTTATCTCTTATTTCTTTCATTAACGCTGTTTTTTTCTCAATAATCGGCCGTACTGCATCTACCTGTTCAGCAGCAAGGTCAAGCCTTTCCGTGAGAGTCTGTACGATTTCATCTGCAGACCTGCCTGGTCCGTACCAGCCTCTTCCTTTTGCCATAAGCGGTTGTGCAATAAGACCAAAGGCAATGACAATACATCCGGCAGCAAGGACGGTGAATACGGCATACCTGCCGGTGTTCTTCTTTTTAATGTTATGTGCTTTCATGGTGTTCTCCTTTGTTAAAGGTATTTCAACTGAAGTTGCATTCCCTTTATGATTAGATTTTATCATAACTTTCTCCTTTCAATTTTTTTACTGCTCTTCATGGTTATATCGTAAACAAATCAATATTAAGTGTGGGTTAAGTCAAAGTGAAGGAAGGCAAAGTTTTGTAAAGATGTGTTAAGCCCGGTTAAGAAAAATTTACGTTTATAAACATTGACTTTCGGATATAATACGTTCGTGATACATATTTATTAAAGAAAGGATTGCATACAGAATGAGCCGTATACTGGTTATTGATGATGATGAGGAACTCTGTGAGCTTCTGAAAGACTATCTTGGTCCGGAAGGTTTTGAAGTAGAGGCTGTGCATGATTCTGATAAAGGTATAGAGCGGGCGCTTTCGCATGAGCATGACTTTGTTGTGCTTGATGTTATGCTGCCGGGTATCAGCGGTTTTGAGGTGCTTCGCAGTGTCAGAAAGAGTTCCGGGATACCTGTACTTATGCTGACTGCAAGAGGTGAGGACGTTGACAGGATTGTGGGACTTGAGATGGGAGCTGATGATTACCTGCCCAAGCCATTTAATCCCCGCGAACTTGTTGCCCGTATAAGGGCGATCCAGAGAAGGGGAGAGACAAACAAGGAGGATACATCCCAACCGGTATCTTTAAAACGGCTGGTTTCAGGGGACATTACACTTGATACAGGCACAAGGACAGTGACGAAAAAAGGAAGGACAGTTGACCTGACGGCTGCTGAATTTGATCTGCTGGAGATGCTGCTGAGATCTGCAGGAGAAGTAGTGTCCCGCAGGGATTTAGTAAGCAACGTTCTGGGAAGGGGTCTTGATCCATTTGACCGGAGTATTGACGTGCATATAAGCAGCCTCAGGAAAAAACTTGGGCATAAAATAAAAGGCATGGAAAGAATAAAAACAGTACGCGGCATAGGATATCTTTATGCACTTCCGGAGAAAGATGAACACAGGTAAATAAGATGCGCAGTCTGTTTGTAAAAATATTTCTCTGGTTCTGGCTGGCATCTATCATGATCATTGGATCTACAATTGTGCTGATGTCAGTGATAGAGCCTCACAGACCTTTCAGAGAGGACGGGCGTCTGGTGAAGAGGCTTTCCCGTGAAGGGCAGCAGGCAGTGAATATACTGGAGCACCAGGGACCTGATGCATTAAAAAAATTCATACATGGAAAGAAAAAGAGACCGGGAAGGAATATGTTCCTTTTTAATGACAGGAATGAAACAGTGACCGGGATGCATGTGCCTGCTGAAGCCAGGGAACTGGCTTCACGTGCTAACCAGAGTGGAGTGACAGAGTTTCTGAACCTTAAAAAGAGTTTTATGCTGGCCCGTCCCATTTATAGCACAGGGGGAGATGCTTATATAATGATACGTGAAATTCCGCGCCGGCCGCGCGAATCACCGGCCTGGAGATATCTGAATCCCCGTTTCTTAAGTTTACGACTCCTTGTTATCTTTATTGTGGCAAGTATTTTCTGCTACTGGCTTGCCTGGTATCTGACATCACCTGTCCGTAAATTACGGACTGCTTCACAGCAGCTTGCATCAGGTGACCTGAAGACACGTGTTGTTCCGGAACTCGGGAGAAGAAAAGACGAGCTGGCAGACCTGGGAAAGGATTTTGATCTGATGGCCGAGCGCATTGAATCGCTGCTCAGTTCACAGGGACGGTTGTTAAGGGATATATCTCATGAACTCAGATCGCCATTGGCCCGTCTTAATGTTGCTCTGGAACTGGTCCGGCAGCGCTCAGGCAAAGAAGCGGAAGCAGCCCTTGACCGCATCGAACGGGAGGCAGAAAGGATGAATAAGCTTATTGGACAATTACGAACCCTTACATTACTTGAAAGCGGGACTGAAATCATGGATACACATACCATCGATCTTTCCCTTCTCGTAAAAAGTATATCAGGTGATGCTGAATTTGAGTCAGCAAAAAGAAACATATCTGTGAGAGCTGAACTGGATGAAGATATAATTATTGAAGGTTCTGAGGAGCTGCTTCGCAGGGCAATTGAAAATGTATTGCGTAATGCGGTGCGATATACAGCTGAAGGATCTGAAATTGACATGTCTCTGAAAAGGAATGCAGCAGAGGGCAAACAGTATGCCCTCTTAACGGTGCGGGATCATGGACCCGGGGTACACGAGGATGAACTTACCAACCTGTTCAGTCCATTTTACCGGATAGCTGAATCCAGGGACCGTAAGTCAGGGGGCATGGGGATCGGTCTTGCCATTACAGACCGTGCCGTAAGATTGCATGGCG
>CALZGI010000012.1 GCA_945786855.1 Thermodesulfovibrionia bacterium
ATAGATTGAACGAAAACTTTCTCAGCCGCAGCGCATTCGTCACGACTGTCACCGATGACATTCCCATGGCCGCAGCAGCAAACATCGGGTTCAGAAGTATTCCAAAAAATGGAAACAGAATCCCTGCGGCAACGGGAATCAATATCGTATTATAGGCAAAGGCCCAGAAGAGATTCTGTTTTATGTTTCGTATTGTTGCTTTTGAAAGTGCGATAGAGGCAACAACGCCCTTCAGATCACCGCCGATCAGGGTTATATCCGAAGCTTCCATGGCCACGTCGGTGCCGGTACCGATTGCAATTCCAACATCAGCCTGGGCAAGAGCAGGTGCATCGTTTATTCCATCACCGACCATGGCAACCACCCTGTTCCCCGCCTGAAGTTTTTTCACTTCCTTTGCCTTGTCTTCAGGCAATACCTCTGCAAGTACCCGGTCAATGCCGACCTGTTTCGCTATGGCCTCTGCAGTTCTTTTGTTGTCACCCGTAATCATCACTGTTTCTATCCCGATTTCACGGAGGGCCTTAATTGCTGCAACGGAATTTTCCTTTAAGGTGTCCGCCACTGCTACAATGCCTGCAGCATTTCCATCTACGGCAATATACATGGGCGTCTTTCCTTCACCGGAAAGCTGCTCCGCCCTGTCCTCAAGACCGCCGACATTTATGTGTTCGTCGCCCATAAAATCCATGTTTCCGAGTAAAACTCTCTTTCCTTCAATTACCGCGCTGATTCCATGGCCCGGAACAGCCTGAAAGTCAGCGGTTTCTTTAAGCTCCAGATTTTTATTTTTTGCTTCCCTGATAATAGCCTCGCCCAGGGGATGTTCCGATCCTTTCTCGGCAGATGCCGCATACAGAAGAACGTCCCGGTCAGTCACCGTTGATCCGATGGCTGTTACAACATCCGTAACAACAGGCTCTCCCCTGGTGAGCGTGCCTGTTTTATCGAATACAATTGCCTTAATCCTGTGTGCCGTCTCGAGGGCCTCCGCGCCCCTGATCAATATCCCGTTTTCGGCCCCTTTTCCCGTCCCCACCATAATCGATGTGGGTGTTGCAAGTCCCAGGGCGCAGGGGCAGGCAATGATCATAACAGCGATGAAATTCAACAATGCATAGGTAAAGGCCGGGGCAGGCCCGAATATAAACCATATAATAAATGTAACTGAGGCAATCCCGATGACGACGGGGACAAATACAGAAGCAATTGTGTCGGCGAGGCGCGCAATGGGCGGTTTTGATCCCTGTGCCTCCTGGACCATGTTGATAATCTGGGACAGCATGGTGTCTCTTCCTATTTTCGTTGCTTCAAATTTAAAAGAACCGGTTTTATTCATCGTTGCCCCGACCACTTCATCACCGGAGTTCTTTTCAACAGGAATCGACTCTCCCGATATCATTGCTTCATCAACAGAGGAGTGGCCTTCTTTCACCACTCCGTCAACTGGGACCTTCTCCCCGGGCCTCACCAGAATAAGATCTCCAATTTCGACTTCATCTATGGGGACGTCATTTTCCTCACCGCCCCTGACAACCCGCGCGGTCTTCGGCTGCAGCCCGATGAGTTTTTTTATGGCTTCCGAGGTCTTCCCTTTTGCCCGGGCCTCAAAAAGCCTCCCTAAAAGAATCAGGACGATGATGGTTGCGGCAGTGTCAAAATACACATGGGCAGAATAACCTTTTATTTCAAAAACTGATGGGAAAAACGTGGCAGTTACGCTGTACATATAGGCGGCAGATGTCCCAATTGCGATAAGAGTGTTCATGTTCGTTGTTTTATGCCGCGCCGCTGCCATGGCCCCTGTATAAAATTGCCAGCCCACCCAGAATTGCACCGGGGACTGAATGAGAAACTGCAGGAAAAAATTGGCCTGTTTTGGAATGACAACCATTGAAGAGAGCCCTATCCTGTCCCACAGCATTAAAAGAAAAATCGGGACCGTCAGCGCAGCACCGATAATGACCTTTGTTTTCAGTTTTCTGTACGCATCTTCCCGCTCCCGCTTTTCCTTCTCTACAATATCTTCTCCCTGCTCCACTTCCACAATATCGTAACCGGCACTTCTGAGGGCTTTTTTAAAATCGCTCATTCCTGTCTGGGCAGGTGTATACTCGAGAATGGCCTTTTCAGTCGCAAGATTTACCGACGCTGACAGCACACCATCCAGAGACGCAAGTGTGTCCTGAACTCTCTTTACACAGGCAGCACAGGTCATTCCCTTGATAGGGATAGTTGCAGTTGATAGAGCAACACCGAAACCGAGGTCCTTTATGGTATGAATAAAGTCATCCACACTCGCAGTCAAAGGATTATAGAAGAGAGTTGCCCTTTCAGCTGCAAGATTTACTGCCGCGGATTCAACACCATTGAGCTCATTGAGTTTATTTTGAACTCTTGTCGAACAGGCCGCACAGGACATGCCGGTGACAGGAAGATCAACTCTTTTTGCTTCCGGCGAAATATTCCTGTCTCCCTTCATTTCAGGCTCGGGAAGAGAACAGGTTTCTCTGCCGCCTTCATTAATAAACTTTACGGGCTCTTTGTCAAATTTTTCTTTGCAGGATAGAGCACAAAAGTAGTAATCTTTGCCTTCAAATTCAGAATTACCAGCAGCATTTGCCTCCTCAATGTCCATTCCGCAAACAGGATCTTTAGCCATAGCTCACCTCTTCATACACACAGGAACATATTTCACATCAGTGAAATTATAGCAATAATTCTTTGAAGAAAGTATGAATATGCAAAAGGTGCAGTTTATCTGATTATCAGACTATGGGGAGGGGTAGCAACTGCAAACGTCCATTCCTCCAGTTTCATCCTTGCTCCTCGTCCATTCGACGGCGGATAGCAGACCTCAGCGTTTCCACTGAAGGAACCGGTGCGAGCCCCCCGGACTCATCCCTGAACATCCGTCACGACGCCCCCGGTATTTCTCCGGGCAAGATGTCGACTCCGTTGATCAGCACGGAGGGCGA
>CALZGI010000013.1 GCA_945786855.1 Thermodesulfovibrionia bacterium
ATTGATCGCTTTTGAGGAAAACTCGAAGGCATTACCGCCCCGGTTTTTTGCATAACTATTTGCGCTTGCAGCGAGTTGAAGGAGTGCCACAGGATCATGGCCATCGGTCGGAGCGGTAGCAATTCCAATACTGGCTGTGATAAAAACATCGGTCCCCTCCACGCGCATTGGTTCTCTGATAAAGGCAAAGACACGCTTGGCCACCAGCGCCGCAGTCTCTTCACCATTTCTGCGGTCAAGGAGCAGAGAAAAGGCAACACCGTCAGCACGAAACAGGCTCATTCTTGAATCATCACCCGCCAGCGCTTTCCCGAGGACATCAACATTCCGCACCACGCCCTCGATGCGGCTGGCAACCTGTCGAAGTATTTCATCTCCAGCGCTTTGCCCGACTGTCGCATTCAGCCTGGTAAAATTGTCCAGTGTTACAATCAACAGTGCCAGATGTTCGCTGTAGCGCTTCGACTTCTTCAAAGACCAGTCAAGCCGTTCCATGAACAACCTTTTGTTCGGCAGGTTGGTCACTGGATCATAATAAGCCAGCTGGTCATGACAGGCTTTTACGGTCAGGGTATTTCTCACACGCAGGCAGAGTTCACTCTTGTTCAGGGGTTTGGGGAGAAAGTCCGTCGCACCGAGCTCCAGTGACTTGAGTTTGCTCTCCGTATCTGATGATGAAGTCATTATGATAACAGGCAAATGTTTGAATATGGGGTGCACCCGCACCGAAAGGAGAATATCAAAACCTGAAATCCCGGGCATAACAAGATCGAGCAATATAAGGTCAGGCTCCGTTTCTTCAAGAATTTTCATCGCCTCCGAAGGATTCTCGACAAGAATAAATTTATGATATCCCACTTCTTCCAGAAAGGCCCTCACCACTTCCATGGTGATAGGTTCATCATCAACAATCATGATCGTTGCCTCCGGCATGTGCTGATAATTACTCTCCAGTACTGCTTTCGTCTCTTCGTTTCTGTCCAGGATATCCATAATCGTTTATTCCCCGATTATTCGCGCAATGGTTTTCTTATTCCTATCGGCAGAAAGAAGGGAAAAGTTTAGAAGAGACGCGGCAAGAGGCTAGTGGCAATAGGCCAGAGGAAATAGACCAGGTTTTTCCCTATAGCCCATCGCCACTAGCCTCTTGCCTTCTTTTGTCTATTTTTCCCCCATGACCTGAATAAATATCTTTCTTGATCGGGGACGATTATCATGGTCAATTACAACAATCTGCTGCCAGGTGCCCAGAACAGGACTGCCGTCACTCACTGGGGCGGTCAGTCCGGGGCCCATGAAGGTCGCACGGACATGAGAAAAACCATTGTCGTCTCCCCAGGTCTGAGAATGTCTGCTCTGCATGGTGCTCGATGCAAATTCTTCCAGCTGATCTTTCATATCCTCTACCAAAGCAGGCTCATATTCAATAGTCGTAATCGAAGCCGTGGAACCGACGGCGAAAACATTCACCAAACCCTTCGTTATCCCCGATTTACTCACAATATCCCGGACCTGCCCGGTGATGTCTTTAATATCTGAGAAGCCTTTTGTCTGAATGGTAATCTCTTTTCCGATAATCATAATCATTCTCCTTTTGATAAAAAGATATGAAGCAGGGCGAGGGGTGAGAGGCAATAGGCTAGAGGGGAAAAATAATCTCCACCCCTTACCCCCTAGCCTCTTGCCTCTAGCCTCTAGCCTCTCGGCTCACTAATATTCTAAAATATCAGGATGTCCAAAAACGATCTCATAATTGAAGGGGCAAAACAGAACAACCTGAAAAATGTGAGCCTCAAGCTGCCCCATAACATGTTTATTACAATCACCGGGGTTTCGGGATCGGGCAAGTCTTCTCTGGCTTTTGACACAATCTTTGCGGAGGGACAGTGGAGATTTATTGAATCCCTCTCCACCTATGTGCGTCTTTTTCTGGAAAAACTTGATCGGCCCGAGGTGGACTCCATCCGAAACATCAGGCCAGCTATAGCCCTGGAGCAGCGTAATCCCGTAAAAACTTCACGTTCAACAGTAGGAACAACAACTGAAATCTATGATTATCTTCGCCTTCTCTACTCAAAAATAGCTCGTCCGCACTGTCCAAAGTGTCACGGTGAGCTCAAAGCATGGACATCGTCTGCCGTGGCTGCAGAACTCGTTCAACATTACAACGGATCGAAAGCAATGATCATCTTTGATTCCGAAGACAGCGTTGAAGATCTGCAAAAAAAGGGCTTCCAGCGGTTCCGTGAGAACAGTGAAATACAGGAAAACGCTCGAGAGGTAATCCTGGACAGACTCATTATCAGGGATGAGCCCCGACTGTCTGACTCAATAGAAACGGCGTGGGAACAGGGCCATAATACATTGAAAGTAGAGATCGTCAGCGAATCTTCTGAGAACAACAGAGTCCTTCGGTTTCAATCAGAGCTAAAGTGCCTTGAATGCAATATAGAATTACCGAAACCACTGCCGCTTCTTTTCTCATTTAACCATCCCCTCGGGGCATGTCCCGAATGCAAGGGGTTCGGCAACACTCTTGAATATTCTGAGGACTGCATCATCCCCGACGCTGACCTGCCCCTCGAGAAAGGCGCTATAGAGCCCTGGAGTAAACCTGCTGCCCGGTGGTGGTACCGGCAGTTTGCCAAAAAAGCGGCGGCCCATGGAATAAGTCTGAAAAAGCCGTATACATCGCTTTCAAAAGAGGCAAAAGACATGATTTTCAAAGGGACCGGTGATTTTTATGGAATTAATGACTTCTTCGAAGAGCTGGAGTCAAAGCGTTACCGACTGCATGTTAGGGTATTCCTGAGCAGATACAGAAAAGCTGAAGTCTGCAAACAATGCGGGGGAAACAGGCTGAAGCCCGAAGCCGCGGCGTTCACGGTAGGCGGCGTAAATATTGCTGTCCTTTCCAGACTTTCCATCTCTGAGTTAACCAATTTCTTCTCACAGCTGGGGCTGTCAGCGCATGAGAAAGAAATATCGTCTGAAATTCTGAGACAGCTTCATCTGAAACTGGAGTTTCTTGCGCGGGTCGGGATTGACTATCTTACTCTCGACAGGGAGGCAAAGACTCTATCGGGAGGAGAAGCACAAAGAATAAACCTCTCAAATCAGCTTGCTTCAAAACTTACGGGAACTCTGTATGTACTGGATGAGCCAACGGTCGGTCTCCATCCGAGAGATGTGAACAGGATTACAGGGATATTAAAAGAGCTTGCCCATAGCGGGAATACGGTCATTGCCGTTGAGCACGACAGGGAAATTATCGATTCCTCCGACTGGGTAGTCGAGCTCGGCCCCGGCGGCGGGGAGAAGGGTGGAAACATCGTCTATTCAGGCCGGAAACAGGATTTCCTCACATCAGACACCCTGACTGCCCGATACATGAAGAACCCGGACCTGATACCGGCACCGGTATTCAGAAAAAAGACCGGGGGAAAAGTTCTCTCCATAAAAGGGGCCAACGGGCATAACCTGAAACATATCGATATTACTATCCCTCTCAACGCAGTAACCTGTGTCACCGGGGTTTCGGGCTCTGGCAAAAGTACGATTGTAAACGACACCGTATATTATGCCCTTGCTCGTCATTTCAAGGTCGATTTCATGCCTGCTCAGCCCTTTGAAAAAATTGAAGGGCTTGCATATCTCAGGGGAGTCAAAATCATTGACCAGAATCCTATCGGTAAAAGTCCGAGATCGAATCCCGTTACGTACATAAAGGCCTTTGACCCGATCCGAAAAATTTTCGCTGAGCAGCCCCAGTCTACTCTCCTCGGATATACTCCGGGACATTTTTCATTCAATACAGAGGGAGGAAGATGCCACATCTGCTCGGGAGCAGGCTTTCAGCGGCTTGAGATGTATTTTTTTGAAGACATGTACGTACGATGTGAAGAGTGCCAGGGGAAAAGATACAAACCGGAAATCCTGAACATTACCTACAATGGAAAAAATATTTATGAGGTCCTCAGCCTTACCGTTGATGAGGCAGCAGTTTTTTTCAGCCCCATTCCGTCACTGGCCAATAAACTGAAGCTGATGTCTTCTGTAGGCCTCGGCTACCTGCGACTCGGCCAGCCGGCCACAACTCTTTCAGGCGGTGAAGCTCAAAGGCTTAAGATCTGTGCTGAGCTTGGTGTATCGAAAAGAAAAGACTACCTCTATATCCTTGACGAGCCTACGGTTGGACTCCACCCTGATGATATCAATAAATTACTGAAGGTTCTGAACGATCTTGTTCATGCCGG
>CALZGI010000014.1 GCA_945786855.1 Thermodesulfovibrionia bacterium
AGAGGAACGTCCTTGAAGTCCTCAGACAGCCCTTGGAGGACGGCTCAGTTACGATATCACGAGCATTAACATCCATTACCTATCCTGCATCGATCATGCTCGTGGTGGCCCTGAACCCCTGCCCCTGCGGATACCTTGGAGATTCGCACCATCAGTGCACATGCTCGCCCTATCAGATTCACCGCTACCGGCAGCGTGTCTCGGGGCCATTGCTCGACAGAATTGATATTCATATTGAAGTGCCGTCTGTTCCATACAAAGACCTTTCAAAAGAATATTGCGGCGAACCTTCCGGCAGTATCCGGGCCAGGCTCCAGAATGCCCGGCAGATCCAGGTTGAACGATTTAAAAAAGACAATATTTATTCAAATTCAAAAATGCGGTCAAAACATATAAGCACCTATTGCACTCAGAGTCCTGAAGCACAGAATATAATTGAGTCAGCAATGAATAAACTCGGGCTTTCAGCAAGGGCATATACAAGAATACTGAAAGTCAGCAGGACAATAGCAGATCTCGATAACTCTGAAAGGATCAGCGCAGAGCATATATCTGAAGCAATTCAATACCGGACGCTGGACAGAGAAATTTCCTAGTTTTTGTACTCAGCCAGGGAATATACTGAAAGTTCCTCCTTCGGGGCAGAACATCCATTTATGAAAATTATATGAGAGAACATTTCACGGGCCCGATTATTTTGATATACTTACTATAAGAGACAGTCCTTCACAATAAGCAGGGAACATCTCTGAAGGGACATGCACTATGGACATCAACGATGATCCTGTAAATGAATTAATATCCCATCTGGTGCAGACCGGAATCTGTGATTCTATCGGCGACAGCATCAGCATTTCTGACACTGATTTCAGGATCCTTTATCAAAACACAGCACACATAAACCTTTTTGGAAATCATCCCGGAGAGTTCTGCTTCAATGCTTATGCAGCTCTTGACAAGCCATGTGATGACTGTCCCCTCGTTCATGTTTTCAGTGACAGTGGTGTTTACCAGACAGAATGGCACATTCCTTCTAAAACTGAAAGCCGTTGTTATGAAATTACAGCGTCGCCTTTAAAAAACGAAGCCGGAAGAACAGTAGCAGGCATCGAAGTCATTCGGGATATTACGAGGAGAAAAGAGATCGAGAAAAAGGTAAAAGAAAACGAAAAGAGGTATCGCCTCCTTCTGGAGATTGCATTTGACGGAATTGCTGTTACTGAACGTGGGAGATTTCTCGAAGTAAGCGAAAAATTTGCCCGTATATTCGGATATGATCATGATGAAATAATTGGAGAAACGCTTTCTCTGTTGTCTGCGCCGGAGTGCCTTGACGACGCAATGCAAAAAATCATGTCCGGATATGACGAGCCCTATGAAACAGTGGGGATAAAAAAAAATGGAACGAGATTCCAAATGGAGGTCTGCGGCAAGTCTTTTCACTATAAAAATCTGAAGTGCAGGATTACGGCTATCAGGGATATATCAAATCGCAAACGTGCCGAAAGGGAACTGAGAAAAAGCGAATCCAAACTTGTAGAATCCCAGAAAATAGCACATGTAGGAAGCTGGGAATATAATGTATCTGATGATAAGCTCTGGTGGTCTGATGAAGTGTATACTATTTTTGGACTGGACCTTCATGTTAATAATATCACTTTTGATACATTCACATCACTCATTCATGAAGATGACCGGAGAATCTTAAGAGACCAGGTTCGATCGGGACTCCCCTACCGATTAGATTACCGAATTATACGACCTGACGGAGAAATCAGACACGTTCACGAAGAAATGCGGATGAGAAAAAACAGGGATTCACTGCCGGAGCTCATGTGGGGGACAATACAGGATATAACGGACAGGAAAAAACTTGAAGAACAGCTTCAGGCTGCAGCTATAACCGATGATCTCACAGGACTTTTCAACAGGCGGGGATTCTTTGCCCTCGCTGAACAGCAGTGCAAAGTCGCTGACCGGTCGGGGAAAGGGGCAACGCTGCTCTACATAGACGTCGATGGATTAAAAACAATTAATGATAAACTGGGCCATAAGGAGGGAGATAGTGCCCTTATTGACTCAGCCAATCTGCTGAGACATGCCTTTCGCGATTCTGATATTATCGGCCGGCTCGGTGGCGATGAATTTGCAGTACTCCTGTCAGAACCGGCGAACAGAGATGACGAAGATGTCATTTTAGAAAACATTCATAATACACTTGCCGAATTCAATGACCGTGCAGCCCGTAATTATGAATTGAAATTCAGTGTCGGGATTGCACATTCACATCCCGGGCATTCCCTCTCCATAGATGAACTCGTGGCCCGTGCCGACCATCGAATGTATGAAAATAAACGGAAGCGTCAATTCCAAAAAAATACAAGGAGTCACACACAGGAGAGGCGCGCCTTTCAACGAAATGCAATTCATGAATGCAGAGCAGAGATGAGCGGTTCAGAGCCATTCATGGTAAAAAATATAAGTCGTGGAGGATTATGTCTGCAAATGTCACGAAAACTTATACCTGGCACGTTCCATAATCAGATCACTATCTTCTGCGAACAAACCAGGATATCTGCTAAATGCGTACTAATCTGGTCCGCACAAACATCTGAACTGCCGGAGGGCACGGAAACATCCTATGAGTTTGAGACTGGTCTGAAATTCATAGGATTAAGTGATGGCCAGAAGAGATCAATCGATTCCGTATTTTCAAACCTTTCTATTCAATAATAGAATAGAAACCAGCTGATGCTGTTATAAATTCCGGCTTAAGAATTTACCACTATACAATAAGTATATTTTTTAGTACTATTAAGTGAGTGCATGGGCTGTTGCAAAGAAATATATTGAGTTTCAGAGTGCCCATATATAAACAATTCAATCGGAATCAAGTTAATCCTCTCCTTGAAGAATGAGTGATGACGATAAGACAAAAAAGCAGCTTATAGATGAAATAAACGATCTTCGCCGCCATCTTGCTGACAGCGGTCTATCGGCGGTTAACAGGTCACGGAAAGATAAAGAAAAACAGCAATCAGACAAAATATACCGCTCCCTCTTCGAAAATGCCATTGACGCCATCTATCTTATAGATATTGAATCGGGCGCAATCTTCAACTGCAATACCGAAACATCTCTCATGACAGGGTATTCATTAAAGGAACTGAAATCCATGTCTCTTGAGGACCTTTTTCCTGTTGAAGAACAGGATGTGATATCTAAAATCCTCGAAATAATTTCGAGCAAAGGCTCCATGTCGGGAATTTCAGGTATAAACCAGCGAACAAAAGATGGATCATTAGTACCCGTTGAAATAAATGCGGCAACGCTTAAGGTTGGCAAGAAAAACTACTGCCTGGCAATTATAAGAGACATAACAGAGCATAAGCGTGCCTTAACTGAACTGGAGAAAAGTGAGGAGAAATATCGCGCATTGTTCAAGCATATGTTTGTTGGTTGTGCACTTCACAAAATAGAGGTCGATAAGAATAATCTTCCGAATGATTATGTGTTTCTCGAAATCAATGACGCCTTTGAACGGCTGACAGGTTTAAAAAGATCAGATGTCCTCGGGAAAAAAGTTACGGACATTCTTCCTGACATCAGAAAAGAAAAGCCTGATCTTGTCAAGATCTATGGAGACGTTGCTCTCAAGGGCGAAGTCGCACAGTTAGAGGTCCAGTTCAAGCCACTCAACAAGTGGTATTCTGTTTCTGCCTATAGTCCTGCAAAAGGTTATTTTGTTTCTTTATTTGATGATAT
>CALZGI010000015.1 GCA_945786855.1 Thermodesulfovibrionia bacterium
TCTGGCTGAGGTTCTGGTTCTGGCTGAGGTTCTGGTTCTGGCTGAGGTTCTGGCTCTGGCTGAGGTTCTGGTTCTGGCGTCGGGGAGCTTATCATTGTGGTTTCCTGATTTGAGTAGTCGCTTTCATTCCCTGATGTGTCGTAGGCTGTAACAGCGAAATAATAAGGTACATCCTCAACAAGAGTATTCATCACATGTGAAGTTGCCTTCCCCACGTCTATCGTCTGAGTATAGTCACCCGGTGATGTACCGACATAGAGGACATATCCATCGAGGTCAGTCAGGGGAGTACCATCAACGTTCTCTGTTGGCGGATTCCAGGAGAGTGTCGCTGTAGCTGCACAGAGAACTGCTGCGTTGATAACCATTATGAAAAGAACTATTGATCCTGTATGAAACCACCTGCTCTTAAATGTGCTTATTATGCCCATAATATTTTCACCTCCAGCAAGCAATAAAAACACCTGTTTCCTTAAAGGGAAACAGGCTCATTTCAGATATACAGCCTTGCTTCTGCGGCAACCCGGCTATCCTTCAAAAAACTCGGCGAAGGACCCGTGGCTTTGTGCCCCCTGGTTACCCAGGGTTTACCTTTTCGGAAATTGGGTCTTATGTTTTCTTAGTAGTAGAGTAATAAAAAGAACGGCGAATTGAATGTGATGCAAAACACAGGATTGTTTCTTTTTGTTATCAGAGAATATTTACTGTTTTATCTCAAATAGTTATGGTATTGCAATAATGAGTAAAAAGGTAGTCCCGAAAAGCAGAAAACTATGGGGGAGTTGTCGAAATGAATGGCCGTTACTTTAAAGGGTGAGCAATGCGAAATCCCATGCAGACGGCCCTGGCCCCTGCAATATTCCAGTAACGGCTGACTGTCCGGGCAGTATGGGGCTGAAGGTCCCATGCGCCTCCACGAAGCAGCTTATATGTGCCGGTCACGGGCCCCATTGGATTGTGTTTCGGACTATGGGCATAATAGTCATCTTCCTGCCAGTCAAAAACCCATTCATACACATTCCCCGACATGTCATGAATGCCGAGAGCATTCGGCCTGTAGCTTCCAACAGGAGCTGTATAGGAAAATGCATCGTCATACCCCTCCCAGACACTCAGCAGAGATAATGCATCCTTTGCCGATTCATCTGCAACATTCCCGGCTGGTTTATTGTTCCCCCAGCTGTACAGATAATTCATGCCACCGCTGCGGGCGGCATACTCCCATTCCGCTTCGGTGGGAAGCCTGTAGTTCCTGCCTTCCTTATCATTCAGCCACTGTATATACTTGTGGGCATCATTCCAGCTGATACAGACAACAGGATCATTGTCTGTCTGCGGGAAGCCTGTATTACTCCAGTTGTGGTCCCTTATCTTTTCCTCCATCCCGTTGCCGATCCAGCTGTGGCATCCATCCTGCTCTTCCGCCTCGGTCCGGTAGCCCGTATCATGAACAAACTTCCGGTACTCGCCTACAGTCACTTCAAACTTCCCCAAGTAAAAATCGTCAATACATACCTCGTGTACAGGCTTTTCACTGGAGGGCACATCGGTGAAAACATCTCCCATCTGGAAACAGCCGCCTTTGACGTAAACCATGTTTTTCATCCCATGGAATAAGCTCTCAGCGCCCGCCATCGAAATTTGTGGAGAGAGAAGTATGAATATAATCAGAATAAAACAACTCTTATTCATAATTTTTTATAATTCTGCACACTGTCTCATAAGGATTGAACATCCCGTTCTCGTCAGAAAATGCAACGTGGAATAATTATTTTTCTTCATTCCCGTCACTAAAACTCAAAAGATAATCCTTAAACCTGCCTGGCAACAGCCACCGAATCCCCAGTTTTTCCGCCCATGTAACAGCACCCTGGTCCGCTGTTACAAGCAGAGCATCAAGTTCTTTTGCAAGAAGGATGAGGTCCACATCTTCCTTGCTGTCAATTATTCCTTCTCTCAGGGCTTCCCTGTAACTTTTCCTCATGCCCTTGATAATTTCACGCTCATCATCTTTCGCCGCACTTCTGACCGCCTTTTCAGCAATTCTGAGCCCCTTATTGATCCTGTCCCGTATATCTTCAATCAACTCATAAAGAAAGAAAGCAGGGCACGTCATCTCATGTGTACTCGGTGACTTCTGATGAATAATTGCGAGAAATCGTCCAGGAACTTTTCTCTGATCTACAAAGTTCATAAGTTCCATGAATATCGATGAAGGCATGTAGAAATCAAGGGACGGGATTTGTTCAGCAATAGCAAGAAATCCTTTCAATGCTTCAGTGGGGGAATCACCGAAGTCGTTTCGCACATCAGGATTTACAAACAGGCTTGTATCAAGTACTACTTTGTCTTTTCTGGATCTTACAGATTTCATTAATATCGAGAATAAAAGTATTCCAGCTCCTGCATTCAGGGCATCTGCCTGACCAGTCGTTTGATATGAAATGACAGTTCGAACAGCAATAGGGGACCAGCAGCGGTTTGTCAACGTTCAAAGCTTTTTTAAACTCTCCAGTAGCTTTTTCATACTCCGATCTCCTTTCATAAACACTGCCGAGAAGTGCGTAAAGATCAGGATGATCAAAAGCCGCTGGATCTATAGCATTGATCGTATCTAAAGCATAGTCGATCATTTCCAGACGATAATAGAGCTTTGCAAGAAAAAACTGGAGCCTCAGGTCTTTCGGGTTCTTCTGGACGGCCTTCTGATAAATGTCTATAATCGCGCCCGGCTCACCTTCTGCAATATAGTGGTCCTCAAGTCTGACCAGAAAAACCAGGGAAGATGTTTCTTCAAATCCCTTTATCAGTATTGCCTTTGCCTCCTTCGTATTTCCGTCCTTTCCATATGCATCTGACAGTGAAATGTATGCCGGGGTAAAACTCCCGTCAGACTTGATAATGCTCTTGAGGTTTTTTATCGCTTTGTCATTCGTTCCTTCTTTAAAGTAGAAGTGGGCAAGTTCATACTTATAACCGAGCAGCTTTTTACTTTCCTCTTTTTCAGCTTCTTCAGAGAGCTTGCCCTTCATAATTTTCTGATGTATTTCTACAACGTCTGCCCATTTGTTCTCAATTTCATAGATGTCTCTCTTTTTTTGCAGGATCTCTCTGTTTTCACTGTCTATATCAAGGATACTGTCAAGGTATTTTATCGATTCCGACCATTTTTCCTCGGTCTCCGTAACCCCTTCAAGTGAAAGCAGAACTTCAACACTTTTTGGTTTCACCTCTTTCGCTTTCAGATAATAATCTTCAGCTTTGCGCAGGTCTTTCTGATGAAAGGCAATGTCCCCTAACCTTAAGAGAGAGTGCAGGTGTGCAGCATCGGATTCAAGCACCCTGGTAAACAGGTCTTCCGCGTCATCGTATCTCGCTGCGAAAAATGCTTCCAGCCCCTTTGAATAGGAATCCATCATTTTCGATTCCTTTTTCTGTTTGTGATGTATCTGCCAGTTTTCGACCTGCCGCCCCACCCCCTTCAGGGTAGCAATTATGAACATGGAAATTATTCCGACTGCCGTGGATATAAAAATGAGCGCAATAACAGGCACCTCTTCAAAGGTCACATCCTTCCACACGGTCAGACTGACAGAGTCTTTGTTAAAGAAAGCAAGCAAGCTCAGGGCTACAAGAAAAATTATCAAGAATAATACGGTAATTTTTGCCATACTGAATTCCCTTTCTTTAAACGTATTCGTTTATGAATGAAAGACTAGGACTTCTCTCCCGGATCCGCCGTCTCTAAAGGTATCCTCGGCGCATCAATCCAGAACTTTTCCAGATCATAATACGTCCGTATCTCATCGTCAAAGACATGAATCACTATATCGCCGTAATCAATTAATATCCATTGAGCACCATCCATCCCTTCTTTTCCAATGGGATAAATCTTTAGTTTTGAGAAATAGTCGTCAATTGATTCTGCTATAGCTCTGACCTGCGCGGGATTGTCTCCAGAACAGACAACAAAGTAATCAGCAACTGACGAAAGATCCTTTAACTCAAGAATGACAGGTTCTATTGCCTTTTTATCAATTGCTAATGCAGCAGCTTTTTGTGCCCTTTTCTTAAACGTGCCTATTGAAAATCTCTCCCCGCTTGGTTTGGTGCACTAATTCATAATTTTGAGAAAATGTGTGCAGCATAGATATCATTTGTATAACTTATTTGAAATTATATAAGAATTTACGGAATCAGGCAAGAGATATTTCACTTTTCCTCCTGCGGCGAGCAATCGTCTTATCAGCGAAGCAGATATGTCCAGTGCCGTTACGTTACAGAAATACCCCTCTTGTTTTCCCGAAATGTCAAAGGAAACCATAGGAATTATCCCTTTATCAAGCTCCCTCAATGTCTTTTTCTGGACCCGTTGCAGGTAAGACGAAGTTGACAGATCGGCAAACGTGTTCCCCGGCCTCGAGATAACAACTACATGCGCAAGATCAAGCAAAGTATCAGGATCCTTCCAGCCCGGCAAATCAAGAAATGCATCTATTCCAAGGATAAAAAATAACTGACATCCCCTGTGAAGACCATTCAGTTTCTTAATAGTGTCCACAGTATACGATCTGCCACGCCGGCTGATTTCGATGTCAGAGACTTCAAAACCCCGGTTTCCCTTTATTGCCCTCTTGACCATTTCATGGCGATGATGTGCTCCGGCGAGGTCAGGTTTATTAAAGGGGGTTTTGCCCGCAGGGATAAACAGAATTTTATCGAGTTGAAGCGTGTCAAAAACTTCTTGTGCCGTCCTCAGATGCCCATAATGTACAGGATTAAATGTTCCACCGTAAATTCCTATTTTCATGATATTTTTAGATGTCTACTGTTTCTTATGCCCTCACCTGCCCGTTTCCCATCCCGATAAATTTGGTACAGTTCAATTCCTCGAGCCCCATGGGGCCCCGCGCATGGATTTTGTCTGTGGAGATACCCATTTCAGCACCGAGGCCGAATTGAAATCCATCACTGAACCGTGTTGAAAGATTCACGAAAACAGAGGCAGAATCAACTTCTTTTAAAAACCTCATTGATGTGGCATAGTCATTCGTCACTATGGTTTCCGTATGAGCGGAACTATATTCGGCGATGTGATTCATTGCAGCATCCACGTCTTTTACGATCTTGATATTCAGTATTAAATCGACATACTCATTATGGAAGTCATCTTCAGCAGCCTCTGTAAGTGATTTATCAATTTTTATCGTGTGCGGACACCCTTTCATTGCTACCTTTGCTGTCTTAAATCTCTGTATCATCGCGGGAAGAAACGTGCGGGCAATCTTCTCATCCACTAACATTGTTTCCATTGCATTACATGTCCCCGGCCGCTGGACCTTTGCATTGAAACATATATCTTCAGCCATCTGCACATCGGCATCACGATGGACAAACACATGGCATATACCCTTGTAATGTTTGAGCACGGGGATCCTGGAATTTTCCGTCACCGCCCGTATGAGCCCTTCCCCGCCCCTTGGAATAACAACATCAATGAGCCCCTCCAGTTTCAGCATTTCCATAATTGCCTGCCGGTCCGTCTTATCAATGAAGGTTATCACTCCTTCATGAATGCCTTCCTTTTTTGCAACACTTCTCAGCAGTTTAACTATTGCCTTATTAGAATGAATCGCTTCCGAACCCCCTCTCAGAATCACGGCGTTTCCCGCCTTGAGACAGAGCGCAGTCGCATCAGCAGTTACATTCGGCCTTGATTCATAGATAATGCCAATTACGCCAAGAGGGACTCTCATCTTTCCGATCATCATCCCGTTCGGCCTCTTCCACATCTTCGTAATCTCACCGACAGGATCAGGCAGGGACGCTATCTGCATCAATCCCTCAGCCATTTCTTCTACTCTTTTCGCAGTCAGTGTGAGCCTGTCAATCATTGCTTTTGAAAGACCTTTCTTTTTCGCTGCAAGAAGATCCTTCTTATTCTCCTTCTGCAGACCGGGAGCTTTCTTTCTTATAGCTTCCGCCATTTTAATCAACGCGTTATTCTTCTGTTCCGACGAAGCCTTTGCTACTTCCCTCGCGCCGGCTCTGGCTTCACTCGCTTTCTTTAAAACAAAGGATGTAATATCCATAAACGCCTCCTGAACTATAAATATAAAGGGTTATTTTAGCATAATTACCGTGATTTAATTGCAGCATAGAGAACACTTTCACTGCCTTCTTTTGACAAATGAAAAATGCATTTATTAGGATACTCCTGGATTATGCTGAAGCAGATAACATCAGACCTTAAAAGACTTGCAGACCCGGACAGGGCAAAAAACTTGTCCCGCTTTTTTAAAACCGGAAAAGGGGAGTACGGCGAGGGAGATGTATTTCTTGGAATAACCGTCCCGGAGCAGAGAAAGATCGCAAAAAAACATTCGGCCATCCCCCTCAATGAACTGCGGAGCCTTCTGGCGAGCAATGTCCATGAACACAGATTGACAGCACTTCTCATCCTGGTCATTCAATATCATGGCGCTGACGAGAATTCCAGGAAAGATATATTCGATTTCTATGTAAAGAACATGCGGCACGTGAACAACTGGGATTTAGTGGATCTGTCGGCTGACAAAATTCTCGGAAACTATCTCCATGATAAAGACAAATCACTCATCTACATGCTGGCAAAATCTGAAAATCTATGGGAAAGAAGAATTGCCATAATTGCAACATTTCAATTCATAAAAAATGATTCCTTCCATGACACACTGCAGATTGCCAGAATACTTCTTAATGACAGTCATGACCTGATTCATAAGGCAGTCGGATGGATGCTGAGAGAGGTCGGGAAAAGAGACCTGCCAGAAGAAGAGCGTTTCCTGAGTAAACATTATAAAATAATGCCGCGCACCATGCTCAGATATGCCATAGAAAAGTTTGACGATAAAAAGAGGAAGTTTTATTTGAATACGTAGGGGCGAACGGACGTTCGCCCTGGGGCAACACGTCTGAACCACAAAATCTTCCCCAATAAGTGCATATTATTCATCCACAGAATACAGCCCTGAAATATATTTTTACCGGATATCACAACTAATTATAAATCTGCTATAATACTTTCCAATGTCAATTATAGAACAACATATTACAGAGCCCAAAATAGCCTATTTCTCTATGGAAATCGGTTTAAGGGACGACATCCCAACCTATTCGGGAGGGCTCGGCATTCTTGCAGGCGACACAGTAAAATCAGCTGCAGATCTGAATCTCCCATTCGTTGCAGTCACTTTGATTTGCATCAAGGGATATTTTCGCCAGGAATTGGACAGCAATGGGCACCAGACAGAACATCCTGTTTTATGGAATCCCTCTGACTTCATGAAACTGAGTCAGGAGAAAGTGACTGTTACAATTGAGGGCAGAGACGTTCATGTTCAGTCCTGGGTATATTTTGTTGAAAGCCCGAGAGGAGGAGTTATCCCTGTGCTGTACCTCGACACTAATCTTCCGGAAAACAGCGACGAAGACAGAACCTTGACTGATCATCTCTATGGAGGTGATGAAAGCTACAGAATAAAGCAGGAAGTCGTTCTCGGCATTGGCGGCGTGAGGATGCTCAGAAAACTTGGCTTCGAGATCAAGAAATATCATATGAATGAAGGACATGCCGCCTTTCTTACGCTGGAGCTGTTACATGAATTTAAAAAGGATATCGAATCAGTCTGGGATGAAGAACACATATGGGATATTGAGCCCGTCAAGGACCTTTGCGTGTTCACAACTCATACGCCTGTCGAAGCAGGTCATGATAAGTTTACTTATGAACTGTATGAAAAGGTCTTCAGAGATTATTTCCCTGTAAACATACTCAAGAAGCTTGCGGGTGATAAAAAGGTAAACATGACGCTCCTCGGTTTTAACTCGAGCAACTTTGTGAACGGCGTTGCCAAGAAACATGGAGAAGTCTCACAGAACATGTTCCCAGGATACCAGATTAATGCCATAACCAATGGCGTACACTCTTACACCTGGACATCGGATAGTATGAAAAAGCTATTCGACAAGTATCTTCCCGGCTGGGCAAACGAACCTGAAATATTTGTGAGAATCGGAGTAATCCCCGATGAGGAACTCTGGGCTGCGCACTCAGAAGCCAAGAATGAGCTTATTGACTATGTAAATACTGTGTCCGGTGCAGACATGGACTATGACACACTCACCTTCGGTTTTGCTCGTAGAGCAACTGCCTATAAAAGAGCTGATCTCTTATTTTCAGACCTGAAAAGGCTGGAGAAAATAGGGACCAAGAAAATACAGATCATCTATGCTGGAAAGGCCCACCCGAAAGACACAGTAGGGAAAGAGTTAATTGAAAAAATATATTCCTACAAAGAGGACCTGAAGGGAAAGATTAAGATTGCATTTATACAGAATTATAAAATGGATATAGCTCTCAAACTTGTATCGGGTGTAGACATCTGGCTCAACACCCCGTTGAGGCCCCTCGAGGCATCAGGCACAAGTGGAATGAAGGCGACCCATAACGGCGTCATGAATTTCAGTGTTCTCGACGGATGGTGGATTGAAGGACACATAGAAGGCTTTACAGGATGGTCAATCGGCCCCGCAGCAACAGAAATAGAACCCGATAATAACATGAACGCCATTGATGCCGATGACCTGTACAACAAACTTGAAAAGAAGATAATCCCTCTTTATTACGGTGACCGGAAAAATTGGGTCCGAATGATGCAGAACGCCATTGGAAAAAACGCATACTACTTCAACACTCACCGAATGATGCGAAGATATGTAACGGAAGCGTATATACGCTGACAATTGCAGAGTTAACCTGTTCCATTCTTACCTGACAATTCTTCCTTCCACTGAATTCACGCTACAGGAGAACAAATACATTTCTTGAACTTTTAATAATTGGGTGCTCAAATGTGCTCTGGAATACATGACGCCTATTCTGACGCACAGTGCCCGTCACGCGAAAATGCGTATTGATATTTATCGATGGCTGACCTAATATATTTACATGCAGTTCAATAACAAGAGAGGAGACAAGCATGACAGAGAAGGATAATAATAAAGCTGTCACGTGGGCTACGTTCTGTCATGTTGGAGCGCTTTCATTATTCATAGGAATCCCCTTTGGCAACATAGCCGTTCCTCTCGTGATATGGCTTGTCAAGAAGAATGAATTCCCCTTTGTAGACGAGCAGGGAAAAGAATCCCTGAATTTTCAAATCTCCATGACAATATATGGAATTATTGCGGGACTTCTGTGTTACATTGTCATCGGTTTTGTTCTGCTGCCTGTCCTCGTTGTTGCAAATATAGTACTTATCATTATCGCTACGGTAAAAACAAATAAAGGCGAAGGGTACCGCTATCCTTTTACAATAAGAGTCATCAAGTAACGTATGTTCACGAGCTATATATGGACAGATAGATTCCCTGCTTCTTAACTGGAAGCCCCTGCTCCCGAATTTTCAACATGTGAGTTAAGCACTTTGTGACATACCATAATTTTTTCTCTCAGTTTCTCTCTGGACGGGTCCCCTTCCTCAATGAGAGAAAGAATGCCCATCAGCTCTGAATCAACATGCCTGATCAGACCTTCCTCATGGCGATGGACTTTTTCAAAGTCTTCAAGGATATCATTTACTTCCAGGACAAATGATTTTATATAAATATCATCACTGGTCCTTACATTCAAACGCCTGTGATACTCACCGGCCCTGATAAGTTTCATTTCCGTCTTCAGCCTCTGAAAAGGCCCGACCAATCTATGTGAAAAGAGCATCGTCAGGACCACGACGATGACAATGTAACCGAGCATAACCAGAAAAAACAGGAGCGTACCGCTCCCTATTTTTTCGCCCAGTTCTTTTGCAAAAAAGGTAAAAAAAGCCGTCACGAGAAGTGACCAGAGAATGATAAGTGCAATTGAGGTACGCAGCTCTTTGGCTACAAAAAATTTCTGTCTGGTCTTCTTAGTCATAATGTGTATGTTTCTCTCTTTCTGCTCACAAAGAAAAACGCTCATATTGTTATTTTATTATATATGAGAATTTACTATTGTGATCTGACATACAAATAAGGTGACGAGCACACTTCAACTGGCCTGCTAAAAGCTGATGATCTTGCTGTCTTTAGCCAGTTCAACAAACATCTCCATCCCTTGCAGTTCCGCTGACTGAACCAGATCATCAGGAGAGAGGCCCCTTAATTCATAACAGGGTCTGCACACATATATTTTAACCTTCTGCTCTATCAGATACTCAAGGCTTCCGCTCACCGGAGGGGGTCCGATGGGAATTACCTTTGGATACATTTTTTTATTTGCAAGCAGCACTGCATCGTGAAAGAGAAACATGGCAACATCAAGTCCCTCTGCCTCTGCTACCATAGCGCAGGTAAAGGCCAGTCCCGCTCTTGTAGGGTCTGTCGGTCCCCAGGATGTGTGTATAAGCACTTTATCCATATCTACCTCCTCTAATTGTCATATGTTTTTTTGGTCTACCCCATGATAATGAACTCACAGGTCATAGTGGCCATAATCATGCACTCATGAAATTATACACATCGGGCACATAGAAGTAGATGGGTCAAGAGAGATGTGATTCATTTGAATCCTGGAATAGACTGATCTGCAGTCAGGCGTTCGCAGCAGCTTCCTTTTCCGCCCTGGCCTTGGCCAGTTCTGCCTGTTTCGCTTCATAGGCTGCTGAAACTTCTGTATAGTTATAGGTCCCGTTAATAGCAGCTTTAGGGCACCTGGATGTACACATACCGCAGCCGATACACTGGTCCTGGTTTATTACATGCATTTTCTTCAGTTCACCGGAAGCAGCATTGACAGGACAAATTTTAGCGCATGCGTGGCAGCCAATGCACTTTTCTGTAACAAATGCCTTCGGCCTTTTGGGAATATAGTCCACAATTGCATTGGTCGGGCACTTTCTTACACATAAACCGCACACTTTACATTTATCCAGATCGATCGTAGAGAGAAAGTTCTCAACCTTCGGTGCGTTGTAAGGACATACTTTCACACAGAGACCGCAGGAAATACATCCGACCTGACAGTTTTTCTTTGTTGCAGGACCTTTGTCCTTTGAATGACAGTTGACGAGCACCTCTTTTGCCATGGGCAGGATCTCGATCACATTTGTAGGGCACGTCTGTGCACAAACCCCGCACGCAGTGCACTTGACCGGGTCTATGACAGGGAGATTTTCCTCACTCATTGTAATAGCATCGAAAGGACATGCCCGCGAGCAGGAGCCATAGCCAAGACATCCGTAAATACATGATTTGTCGCCGCCGCTTGCAAGTATGGCGGCTCTGCAGTCCTTTATACCTTCGTACTTGAACCTCCGCTTCGATTTGGAACACCCTCCCTGACAAAAAACACGGGCAATTCTCGGTTCTGTTTTTTCAGCAACCTTCCCTGTAATTTGTGCAACAGCCTCGGCCGTAGCCGCGCCTCCGGGTGTACACAAAGTCGGCTTGACATCAGGATCTGAAACTACCTGCTCCGCATACTGCCGGCACCCTGGATAACCGCATGCCCCGCAATGGGCATGGGCCAGGACTTCCGATACCTGCTCTACTCGCGGATCTTCTTTTACTGCAAATTTTTTTGCAGCAAATGCAAGCCCGATACCGAACAGAGCGCCAATTCCCAGCAAAAATGCTGCTGTAAATTTTACCAGTTCCAAAAGGTCTACAGTTTCCCGGACCTCTACTCCCCCGCCAACACCAACGAAGGGAACAGGCAATTGATTGACATCAAAGATATGAATGACCTGGATCAGATCTGCCAGAATATTTGTTAGATTGAAATCAAACATGTTTTACACCTTCATTATATATTTTGGTAGGGGCACATTGCTGCGTGCCCTTACAATGTTATTAACCCCGAAAAACCCGTAAATGCCAGCGCGATTAACCCGGCTAGAATAAACGATATGGGAAGCCCCTTGAAAGGCGCAGGAACATCAGCCACCTCAAGCTTTTCCCGGATGCTCGCCATGATAATCAAAGCCAGTCCGAAACCGAGTCCCGAGCCAAGACCAAAGGCCATGCTTTCAAAAAAATCATAATGTTCTCCCGCATTTTTCAGCGGAACCGCAATGATAATACAGTTTGTTGTAATAAGCGCAAGGTATACGCCGAGTTTATAGTATAAAGAGGGGCTTACCTTTTTCATTATAGTGTCGGCAGACTGCACAAACGCAGCAACAATACCGATAAAGATAATGATTTTAAGGAACGTCAATTCGAGAGGTATCATGATGAATGTGTACACAACCCAGCTTAAGGCCGCGCTGACCACCATTACCGCAGTAAAAGTAATGCTCATACCAACAGCTGTCTCCATTTTTTTGGACACCCCGAAGAATATACAGAGCCCGAGAAACATGGTAAAAACAAAATTATTGATTAACGCTGAAGATACAACTAACTCAAAAAGTTTTCCAAAATCCATTTTACTACCCCTTTAGATATATTAAACTCCTGATGCCCCTTTTCCTCCAAAAAATCTCATATCAACCCAGTTAAAAAATCCCATAAGCAATCCGACGGCCAGAAAGCCTCCTGCCGGGAGGATCATAATAAGCAGCGGATTTCCTGCAATCAGGGATACGCCGAACAACTCCCCCTTGCCCAAGAGCTCTCTGAAGAAGCTGATCACCACCATGGCGAGCAAAAAGCCGAGCCCCATGCCAAATCCGTCACATATTGATGGAAATATCTTATTTTTACTCGCAAAGACTTCCGCCCGCGCAAATATGGAAGCAAATGCGACAATGATCTGAATATACAGGCCGATTTCCTTATAGATGGCCCGCGCATAGGTTGCCATCAGCAGGTCAATAACAGTTACATAGCCTGCGATGACAAGCATAAAAATTGGAATTCTGATTTTGGGATGTATAAATTTCCTCATCAGAGAAACGGTAAAATTCACCATTGTCTGAACAAAAACAACGGAGATCCCCAGGGCTACTCCGTTTTTCATTCCGTTTGTGACAGCAATTGAAGGGCACAAGCTGATCGCCATACGGAATATGGTATTTTCCCCGAACATCCCATTTTTTATAAGTTCCCAGTTGCTCTTTTTTTGGAGACTCATCCCTGCACCTCGCCTGACAATTTATCTTTCAACATGTTCACTCCGTTTTTCACACCATCTTCCGCGACAGCACGGCTGGAAATGGTCGCACCGGTGATCGCCTGAATTTTATCGGGCGTTTCCCCTTTTATAATTACAAGATTATCAGCGGTCTTCCCTTCAAACTGATTGAGAAAATAATCTTTTTCAATTTCATCTCCCAGCCCGGGCGTCTCCCCGTGACCCAGCACGCTGATTTTTTGCACTATAAAATTTTTATCCACAGATGCCAGGACATGAATGTAGCTGGAATAGCCTTTTCCAAAGCCTTCAACAATATACCCCATTGCCCGGGGATTCATGCACTCCTGCTCCTCTTTCATCTCTCCCGTTTTCTCATCTTTCACCGTTATCGTTTTCATTTCTCCGCATTTCTGGGCAGCGTAATATTCAGCATGCTTCTCATGAGGTGCCCAGTCTCCCAATGTAGCAACCGTATCAGCTTCAGGCATCATCAGTTTCAGCGCCGCTTCCTTCTCTTCTTTGGCCTTAATAAACATTATGGGTGATGTCTTCGCATACACAAAGGCCATTATCAGGCCGCCGATAACATATATTACAACAAGGTTAACGGTTATTTTCACCATGTCCGTTGACGTCATTTTTTCTGCTCCTTCTCTTCCTTGATTGCTCCGAACAATTTTGCTTTCACGCCCCTGTCTATAAGAGGAGCAAAACAGTTCATCAGTAATATCCCAAACATGACGCCTTCAGGGAACCCGCCTTTCAGTCTGATCATCATCGTAATCGCACCGCATCCGATGCCAAAAATTATCTGCCCTTTCCTGATTGTGGAACAGGTCACATAATCGGTGGCCATAAAAAATGCACCGAGGATCAAACCGCCGCTCAAGAGATGAATAATCGGGTCTCCTGTAAAGAGACCGCTTTCTCCTCCAAATGCCCATGCCATCACACCAACGGTCGCAAGAAATGAAAAAGGAATATGCCACGTTATGTATCCCCGGTAAAATAAAATTGCAGCACCGATCAGGAGCGCTATCACTGACGTCTCTCCAAGTGAACCGGCCCTGCTCCCCATAAGCAGGTTCATGTACAGGTCCCCCTTGTCGCCGAAAACTTCCAGCAACTGAGCAAGCCCCTCTTCTTTCAGTATGCCCAAAGGGGTAGCCGTGGTCTTTGCATCAAGTGCAACAAATTGGGCTGTAGGCTCGGACCATATGGTCATAAGCTTCGGGAATGATATCAATAAAAAGGCCCTGCCGATAAGAGCAGGATTAAAAACGTTGTATCCCAGACCGCCAAAGAGAAGTTTGGTAATTACAATTGCAACAAGAGAACCGATAATCGGAATGTAAAAGGGAACACTCGGGGGAAGGTTCAGCCCCAAAAGAAGGCCTGTTAAAAAGGCGCTGCCGTCTCCGACGGTGCTTTTCTTTTTCAGGCCTGTCTGATACAGATGCTCAAAAAGAACAGATGATACAATACAGAGCCCCGTTACGTAAGCGGCCAGGGGGCCAAAATAATACACAGACATTATGACAGCAGGGAGAAGTGAAAGATTCACTGTCCACATGATTCGCTCAACAGTCTCTTTGCCCCGCACATGGGGACTTACCGAAACTATTAACTCATTAACTTTTGCATCTGTTGCCATTCTATTACCTCTATTGCAGGGGCGAGGTCACCTCGCCCTTACGGTTTCACCTGAGATTTTGCAAGCCTCATAAACTGTACCATAGGTCTTTTCGCCGGGCATACATAGGCACATGAACCACACTCAAAACAGTCAAAGAGATTATTGTCTTTCGCGTCTTCGAAAAACCCTTTCTCAGAATAGATGCTCAATATTGATGGATTGAGTCCCATGGGACAGACATCTATACAGCTTCCGCACCTGATACATGCCGAATACTCATCGGAAGATACATATTCATCTTGAGCAAGTACAAGAATTCCCGAAGTACCCTTTACCACGGGTACATCAAGGGTCCATTGTGCAAACCCCATCATCGGGCCTCCCGATATGACCTTGACGGCACCCTCCACAAGACCTCCACACTGCTCGATTACATCTTTCATGAGCGTCCCGATCCGAACCATCATATTGGCAGGTTCTTTTATCCCCGTTCCGGTCACCGTCACAACCCTTTCGATCAAAGGCTTCCCATAACGAACTGCTTCATAGACTGCAAGTGAAGTTCCGACATTCTGCACAACAGCGCCAACATCCATGGGAAGCCCCTTGCTCGGGACTTCTCTCCCTTTTATTGCCTTAATCAGCATCTTCTCTGCACCCTGCGGATATTTTATCTCTAAGGGCCATACTTCTATATTTGATTCGCCCGATACGGCAGACCGCATAGCCTCTATGGCATCAGGCTTATTCTCCTCAATCCCGATATGTCCTTCTTTCACCCCGAGCGACCTCATTATAATTTTCAGGCCTTCTACAACTTCCTTTGCATGCTCTACCATGAGTCTGTGATCGGCAGTCAGGTACGGTTCACATTCCGCTCCATTAATAATGACCGTATCTATCGTTTTTTCCTTTGGCGGAGAAAGCTTGACATTCGTTGGAAAGGCAGCGCCTCCCATACCGACAATCCCGGCATCTTTTACCATGGCCTTAATATCTTCTGCAGAGAGGTTCATATAGTCCGGATTTTCCGTGAACTGAACAGCTTCATCCTTTCCATCACTCTCAATAACAATTGACTGCACCATCTTACCCGCTGAAGTCGGAAAGTCAGCGATTGCTATAACTTTTCCCGAAATGGATGAATGAACGGGCGATGAGACAAACCCTGTGGTAACGCCGATAACCTGTCCTCTCCTGACTTCATCACCGATGCTTACTTCCGGTTTCGCAGGCGCTCCAATGTGCTGGCTGACAGGAACTACAATTCTTTCAGGCAGGTGTGCTTGAGTGATCGATTTCTCTGAGGCCAGGTCTTTGTGGTACTGTGGATGAATCCCTCTTTCAAACGTAGCAATTTTACTCATTAAAGGTTCCTCAGTTAAAAAACCGTTTTCCAAACGCCTTATAAAGTTTTACTTATATGATTATAAATTCTACTTTTCGCGGAGAATTCTTATCAAACGTATATTGATAACATTTCCAAATTTTTATGTCAACAAGAAACAGAATATTAAATAATTTCATCAAACTATTTTATTTCGCCACGGAAAAATTGTTTAATTTTTCGTTTAATTTAAAGTGCCTCCTGTTCATCAGCCTGTGGCAATGCAAAACAAAAATACTCATTAGCATTTTTCTTGCCAGTTACTTTACATGGTATACACTGTGTGATAGACTAGGGTATGATTAAGGGTAAATTTATCTGGATTCTATCTGCAATCCTGGTAATTATTATTCTTGCAATACTGTCTTATAATGAGAATGCCGTGCGAATTTCCCCATCGTTTCAGACTTCTTCTATGGAAAATATGTACTTAAAACATAAAGAGGGAGGCCACGTCAAATGGGAACTTTCATCAAACCGTGCAATCCTGCCGGAAGGGAAGAAATCGGTCCATCTTGACACAATAGCTTTAAAGATAAATCATGTCCCGGAAATACATCTCACCAGCGGCAGCGGTATTTACGATATTGAAAATGAGAATGTTATCCTGAACAAATCCGTAGAACTGAATATGAAGGATGCAAAGTTTACAACTGAAACTCTTCACTGGAACAGCAAGGCCGAGCTCATAAATACCGACGACGATGTAAAATTTATCGGGAGCAATTTTCTGATTACCGGTTCCGGTCTTACCGCTAAAGTTGAAAAGGAAAAAGTAAGGATTATAAAAGATGTCAAAGCTATTTATTATCGTTAATATCGCTATAACATTCCTAGTCGTTCACGTACCTGCTTTTGCAGCAAATGAAATTCTAAAACCGGAAAAAGCTCCCATCATAATTACTTCTCAGTCCCTTACTGCGGATAATAAAAACAGCACCGCTGTTTTTGAAGGTTCTGTTATCGCAAGGACTGACAACATCACAATGTACTCAGACAGAATGACTGTCTACTATGATAATTCTGCGGGAAAAGTGAATAAAATACATGCCGTCGGGAATGTTAAGGTAAACCAGGAAGAAAGAGCATTATTTTCGGACGAAGCCCTGTACCTTGAAACAGAACAGAAAATTATTTTTACGGGAAACCCGAAAGCAGTCGAGGGTGAAAACGTTATCAGCGGCAAAGAAATAATTTTCTATCTAAAAGACAGCCGGGCAGAAGTCAAAGAAAGCAGAGTAGTCCTGCAGAATAAGCAGGGAATGGACTGATGCATTCTCTGGAAGTGAAGGGGCTCAAAAAAAGTTACAGCGGGAAACCGGTAGTCACGGACATCAGCCTGAATATAAGTTCGGGAGAAATTGTTGGACTTCTCGGCCCCAATGGTGCGGGCAAGACAACAACATTCTATATGATCCTCGGGCTTATACACCCCGATTTTGGAAACATTAGCCTCGATGGCAAAGATCTCAGCAACTCCCCGATGTATAAACGTGCCAGGAAGGGTATCGGATACCTTCCGCAGGAAGCATCTATTTTCAGAAAATTGAAGGTTGAAGAGAATATAGAAGCGGTTCTGGAAATAACAGACATCGACAGGAATGCTAAAAAGGAAAAGCTTGAAAACATCCTTCGTGAGTTTAACCTGTCTTCCATATCAAAAAGTTACGGGTATCACCTGTCCGGCGGCGAACGAAGGAAAGTGGAAATTGCACGGGCCATTGCCGTTGATCCCGTATTTATTCTTCTCGATGAGCCCTTTGCCGGAATTGACCCCCTGGCAGTGAATGAATTAAAAAACACATTAAGACAGCTGACAGACAGGGGGATTGGCCTCATTATAACCGATCATAATGTACGAGAGACTTTATCTATAACTGACAGGGCATATATAATAAACGATGGGAAAATTCTGGCCCATGGATTGCCGACGGACCTTATCAGCAACGAGTTAGTGAAAAAAAGTTATCTTGGAGAAGGATTCAGACTATAATGGCACACGAACAGAGACTGGAACTTAAACTTTCCCAGAAGTTAATTCTGACACCGCAACTGCAGCAGTCAATCAAACTTCTGCAATTGCCGCTCCTGGAACTGACTCAGGACATCAACCAGGAACTTATGAACAATCCCCTGCTCGAGGAAAGCATTGAAAAGGAAAGTGACGGTAAAAATGAACAGCAGGGAACATCAATGGATGAAGAATCATTTCGTGACCCCTCTGATTATGCGGAAGCCCCCCTGGAAAAATTATTTGGATTTACTACGGACAACTACTTTGAAGAAAGAGAGAGCGACGGGAGAGATTTCGGTTATTTTACCGAAGGGACTGAAGAAACCACTTCTCCCTTTGAACGAAACAGAAGCAAGACAGATTTTTACGAGCACCTTCTCTGGCAGCTTAGACTGTCGTCCACTTCAGATGATATTCGAAAAACTGCTGAAGTCATCATCAATAACCTGGACGATTATGGTTATCTGCAGTCATCGCTTGATGAGATAGCTAACCAGGCAGACGTAGACTCAGCGACGGCAGAAGAATCTCTGAAATTTGTGCAGGGCCTGGATCCTGCTGGAGTGGGATCAAGAAATCTTCAGGAATGTCTGCTCGCCCAGCTGCCTCCTCTCAACCTTCAGGGCACTCTCGTGGAACAAATACTAACAGACGGCTTTGCCGAGCTTGAGAGGAAAAAATACAAACAGCTTTCTACAAAACTGAAGACATCTCTGGATGAAATATTTTCTGCCGTCAAGATTATAGAGGGGCTCGAACCCAGACCTGGCAGAAATTACTCCAGTGACGAACCTGTGCACATTTATCCCGATGTATATGTTGAAGAGTCGGAAGGGCATTTTATAATCACCTTAAACGATGAAGGGGTCCCCAGGCTCCGGCTCTCAAATTACTATAGAAAATTACTGGCGAACAAAAAATCTCTGGGACCTGAGGAGAAACAGTTCCTTGAAGAAAAACTGCGTTCTGCCATATGGCTCTTAAAAAGCCTTGACCAGAGAAATAAGACGATCTACAGAGTGACCGAAAGCATTCTGAAGTTTCAGGATGATTTTTTCAGGAGAGGGCAGAAGTATCTAAAGCCCCTTAACCTCAGAGATGTAGCAGAAGATTTAGGCATGCACGAGAGCACCATCAGCAGAGTTACCTCTAATAAATATATCCAGTGTCCTCAGGGACTCCTCAACTTCAGGTATTTTTTCAGCAATGCCATCCCTTCTGCAACAGGGGAAATGTCTTCGTCTATAGTAAAAGACATTATCAGGGATATTATTTCAAATGAAAATCCGCAGGAGCCTCTGAATGACCAGAAAATTGTAGACTTGCTAAAAAGCAAAGGGATAAATGTTGCTCGCAGGACAACAGCCAAATACAGGGAAGAACTTAAGATCCCGTCCCATTTGAAGCGAAAAAAGTGGTTTTGAACGGACTATCGATTGCTGATTCGTCCATGTACTTTTATTCTTATACTGCTGCCGGGTAACGAATACTTTTACACCATTTAAGGGAGGAGCACATGAATATAATTATTAACTGCAGGCACATGGACCTCACGGAAAATCTCAAGGACTACGCCGAAGAAAAATTAGGGAAGTTCAGAAAATATCTCGGAAACATCGCGGAAACAAATGTGACGTTAAGTGTTGAAAAATACAGGCACAAGGCAGAGGTCCTCCTGAAAGTCAACGGTTCACTCTTACAGGCTGAAAGCACCACGGGAGAGATGTATTCATCCATTGATGACGTAGTGGAAAAGCTCGCACGACAGGTCAGAAAGCACAAGGAAAAAAATGTTTCCCTCAGAAAAAATAAGAGCAAGGCAGAGTCTCTTCCTGAAACTGAAGACTCCCCGCCGGCGATTATTAAAAATAAGACCTACAATATCAAGCCCATGAGTGTAGAAGAAGCTGCCATGCAGATGGACCTGATGGGCAGGGATTTCTTTGTGTTTACAAATGCATCATCAGGAGATTTTAACGTCTTATATAAAAGAAATGACGGAAATTTCGGACTCATTGAACCAATAAAGTGAGAGGTCCCAAAAAAAACCAGCTTTTTACTGTCATCCTGACAGGGGTCTCAGGATCTGGGAAAACAGTTGCCCTGAATGCCTTTGAAGACGGCGGTTTTTTTTGTGTAGATAATCTTCCCCTCCCGCTCATGGAAACCTTTGTCAATCTGAGCAACAAAACTCCGACCATATCAAAAATTGCCATTGGGATGGATATCAGAGACAGAAAGCTCCTGACAGATTTCTCAAAGGCTCTTTCGAGCTTAAGCGAAAAACATAAAATAGAGATAATTTTTCTTGAAGCAGACGAAGATGTTCTGATCAGACGGTTCAAGGAAACACGACGCCCTCATCCGCTGGGGTATAAGGATTTACGAAAAGCTATCCTGAGAGAAGTAAAGCTGCTCTGCTCTGTTCGTCAGGAAGCCAATACCATCATAGACACTTCAGCATTAACCCCGCACAATCTCAGAAAATTTATAACCGAGTCATATATTAAGAAGGGGCCGAAAAAAATGACGGTCAGCCTCGTGTCTTTTGGATATAAATACGGGATTCCTCCTGAAGCGGATCTTCTCTTTGATGTTCGATTCCTTCCCAATCCTTATTTCATCCCAAATCTTAAAGCATTTCCCGGAACTTCCGCGAAGGTGAAGAAGTTTGTTCTGTCTCAGGATAGCACAAAGGATTTCTTCGAAAAACTGCTCCCTCTTTTGAATTATATAATCCCGTTGTATGCCCGCGAGGGAAGGAGCTATCTGACCATTGGAATCGGATGTACAGGAGGAAGGCACAGATCACCGGCTATTGTCCATGAAATCGAGAAAAATTTTAAAAAACAGGAATTCAAAACTACGGTAGCCCACAGAGACATTGACAATGTATCTCAGTAGAGCAAAAGTACAAAAGCTCGAAAGTGCGGAAGGAACGGACAGACAGCGAACGTTGCAGCATCTTGACGTCCTTTGTATACGAAACATACGAATTAGTGAAGCGCCCCGCCTGCAAGGTGGGGCATCAAGATAATATTTTTATGAATGATAATCCAATCTGTATTCCCCTCTTTGGCAAAGAGGGCCTGCCTGCCGGTAGGCAGGGTTAGGGGAGATTTGAGAGGTGAACTTTTCATCCCCGTTTGCAAAAAGGGGTACTCAAGTTATTTTTCATAAGGCAGCGTTTTTTTCTCTTTTGAACTTTTACTCTTCAGCAGTCTATGAATATAAAGATGGCCCATCACACTAAAATCATCTACCTTGACAATAACGCCACTACTCCTGTCGCACCTGAAGTCTCCAGTACAATTGCCCTATGTCTCAGACATAATTTCGGAAACCCTTCAAGTTCCCATCCATTTGGAGAAATGGCAAAGAATGCTGTAGAGACCGGGCGGCAACAGGTAGCAATCCTGATTCATGCAAAAGGTGAAGAAATAATATTCACTTCGGGCGGAACGGAGGCAAACAATATGGCCATACTCGGGACAGCGCTGCGTTTTAAAAAAGGCCATATAATTTCATCCTCAATTGAGCATCCCTCTGTAATGCAGCCATTAAAACATCTTGAATCCCTCGGTTTTCAGATTTCTTATGTCCCTGTTGATAAATATGGAATAATCGACCCTGAGGATATAAAAAAAGAAATCAGAAGAGACACGATTCTCATAACCATCATGCATTCCAACAATGAAACCGGCAGTATCCAGCCGATAGCAGAAGCGGGGAAGATAGCCCGGAGCAGTAACATAATTTTCCATTGTGACGCCGCCCAGTCTGTGGGGAAAGTGCCTGTGAATGTAAAAAGATTAAATGTTGATCTTCTGACAATTGTGTCGCACAAATTTTACGGACCGAAAGGAGTCGGTGCACTGTATGTGAAGAGCGGGACAGATCTGAAAAAAATTCTTTACGGTGCTTCTCATGAGAGAGGGATGAGGCCGGGTACGGAGAATGTTGCGGGAATCGTCGGACTGGGAGAAGCATGCAGTCTAGCACGCAAGGAATTAAAGGACCGGGTCAGCGGCATGAAATATTTATCAGGATTATTATATGAAAAGCTGCACAGGGACATCCCCGGCATTACATTGAACGGGCATCGGACAAAGCGTCTGCCGAACACATTAAACCTTTCCTTTCCCAATGTATCGGGAGCACATTTGCTGGATAAGTTGAAAAATGAGATCGCTGCCTCAACAGGGTCTGCCTGTCACGAAGGAGGACACACTCCTTCCTCTGTCTTAAAGGCTATGGGTCTCAGTGATGCCGAGGCACTCTCGGCACTGCGGTTGAGTCTGGGAAGGACTACTACGGAGAGGCAGATAGAGAAAGCATTCAGGGCTATTGCACGAGCCTGCAGGAACCTCTGAGATTATTCTCTGTTATAGGTCCATAAACAGTCAGCGCAAAGGGATTGTCCCCTGTAAGCCTCCGGGCAAGGTCCCTGACATCATCAAGGCTGACAGACTCGACCATTTCGATCACTTCCGCAGGTGAGTAATAGTGCCCATAGTAAATTTCCTGTTTTGCAATATTCGTCATTTTGTTACTTGTTGACTCAAGAGCAAGAATAAGATTGCCTTTCAGCTGGGCCTTGGCCCTCATGACTTCTTCTGCCGTAACGGAATTGGGAAGGTCCCTCATCTCGTCTACGGTAATATTAATGACCTCATTGACATGTTTCCTGTCCGTGCCTGCATACACAGCCCACAGCCCCGTATCTAAATATGCGACATGATAGGAATAAATAGAGTAGACCAGGCCCCTCTTCTCCCTTATATTCTGAAACAATCTGGAACTTATGCCGGACCCGAGAATGGCGTTCAGCAAATGCATCGTATATCTGTCCATGCTTTTATAGGGCAGGCCTTTGAGTCCAAGACATATATGTGATTCTGACAGTTCTTTTGTAATGACGTTTACTGATCCCTCATGATTCGTAAAACCGTTGTGTTTCGGCTCTTCTTTCCTCTCAAGAGCCCCGAGGGAACCTTCCAGATGATCGAGGAGTCGTGCCTCATCAAATTTCCCGCTGCAGGACACAACAATATTCTCAGCGCCATAAAAGTTCTTTATGTGATCAACAAGATCATTTCTGCTGAATTTTTGTATTGTCTCAAGTTTCCCGAGGACAGACTGTCCAAGCCCTTGGTCACCCCATATATGCCTGCTGAATAAATCATGCACATAGTCAGAGGGATTATCTTCCACCATCTTAATTTCTTCGAACACTATATTCTTTTCTTTCTCAATATCATTCTCGGGGAAGGTTGAGTGCATTAACAGGTCAGTTAACAGATCCAGTGCCTGCTCCATATATTCATCAAGAACTTTCACATAATAAAGAGTGTACTCCGAGGAGGTAAGGGCATTTAATTCTCCACCGAGAGAATCAATTTCAGTAGCAATGTCCTGGGCCGTACGGTCTTTTGTTCCTTTAAAAAACATGTGCTCAAGAAAGTGGGAAATGCCACTCTTTTCCGGCAGTTCATTGCGCGCCCCTACCCTTACCCATATGCCGATACAGACTGAACGGATTTCTCGGGCTGTTTCCATGAGAACCGGAATGTTATTTCCCAGGCATGCTTTTTTGTACATTGTCTATATTTCGTACTTCAGGATTATCGGTTTCTCAGTATTTCCTGCATATACTGAATTGTAACTGAATACTGTAATCTTCACAAGGGCTGACAGAAAAGCGCTTCCGTTTTTCAGTTCCTTCCCCTATGAGATGAATGTGTATTGGTTTGAACACATACATGTTGAGATTGGTGCGAATCAGAAGTCTGCTAAAGATTATATAAGAAGGTTGTGACAGCTCCTGCAGATGCATTCATATGTGCTCTCTGTATGAAGGAACATTTACGCGGCGTTATTTAGAACCCTGCTCTTGAAGCGCTTCTTTTCTGCTCAGGCGAATTCTGCCCATTTTATCGATCTCAATAACTTTCACAGGGATGTTTTCGTCTCCTTCTTTCATAACATCAGTAACTTTCACAATTCTGGTGTCCGCAATCTGAGATATATGCAGCAGTCCCTCTGTCCCGGGCATTATTTCAATAAATGCCCCAAAGTCCACTACACGTTTCACCTTCCCGGAATAAATTTTTCCGAGTTCGGCCTCAGCAACTATTCCCTCTACAATATCGATTGCCTTCCGCGCAGATTCCTCATCCACTGAAGCAATATGAACTGTCCCTGAGTCATCGATGTCTATCTTTACACCCGTCTCTTCAACAATGCCCCTGATGACCTTTCCGCCTGTACCTATAACGTCCCTGATCTTATCAGGCTTGATTTTCAGCGTATAAATCCTTGGGGCATGGCTTGCAAGGCTGTCTCTCGGAACAGAAAGGATATCTTTCATCTTGCCAAGAATATGCAGTCTTCCCTTCTTTGCCTGATCAAGGGCATTCGACATAATTTCTTTAGTTACTCCAATAATTTTCACATCCATCTGGAATGCAGTGATGCCCTCTTCAGTCCCGGTAACCTTAAAGTCCATATCTCCAAGGTGATCTTCCAGTCCGAGAATATCGGTAAGTACCACCGTCCTCTCGCCTTCTTTAATAAGTCCCATAGCAATGCCCGCAACGGGAGATTTTATAGGAACACCCGCATCCATGAGAGCAAGCGTCCCGCCGCACACAGTCGCCATGGACGATGATCCGTTCGATTCCAGAATGTCAGAGACTATTCTGATTGTGTAGGGGAACTCATCCTTGAGCGGAAGGACTTCTTTTAACGCTCTTTCTGCAAGCATGCCATGCCCTATTTCCCTGCGACCGGCCGAACGAAGGAACTTAACCTCCCCTACACTGAAAGGTGGGAAGTTATAGTGAAGCATAAATGCCTTCTTTGATTCACCCTCAAGGGAGTCTATCCGCTGTTCGTCATCAGCTGTCCCGAGAGTAACAACAGCGAGGGCCTGAGTCTCTCCCCTTACAAACAGAGATGAACCATGGGCACGGGGAAGAAACCCTACGTCGGCACTTATGTTTCTGACCTCATCAGGTTTCCGACCATCAGCTCTGAGGCCCTGTTCCAGGATCATGTTCCGTACTAAATCCTTCTCAAGCTTATTAAAAAGAATTGAAATATCCTTTGACACATCTTCCTCTGCAGTGTTCAGCTGCGCAATTACATCTTTCAGTATATTATTGAGAGCGTCCTGCCTCAGCAATTTATCGGGAATTACAATAGCCTCTTTTATCCTGTCAAGTGATAAATCAGACACAGAGCTCATCAGTTTTTCATCAAGCTGGGGCGCCGTCACAGTTCTTTTCGGTTTACCGATTTTTTCTATAAACTGCTTTTGAAGTTCTACCACTTTTTTAATTTCTTCGTGCGCAATATTCAACGCCTCAAGCAGCACAGATTCCGTTATCTCAAGCCCCCCACCCTCTACCATCATGACTGCATCTTCCGTACCGGCTACCACAAGGACAAAATCACACTCTTCGATTTCCTGAAGGTCCGGGTTCACAACAAAGGATTCTTTCAGAATACCGATCCTGACAGCACCGACCGGGCCGTCAAAGGGAATATCTGAAATACCGAGAGCAGCGGACATACTGATAATTCCCAGGATGTCCGAAATATTTTCGTTGCCAAAAGATAAGACAGAAATAATGCCCTGAGTCTCTGAGTAAAATCCGTCGGGGAAAAGGGGCCTGGTGGGTCTGTCAATCAGGCGGGAAGTAAGCACCTCTTTTTCTGTCGGTCTGCCTTCCCTTTTAAAAAATCCCCCGGGGATTTTTCCGGCAGCATATGCCTTCTCCTGATAATCGATCGTGAGGGGAAAAAAATCTATGTTTTCTCTTGCTTCTTTCTTGGCAACCGCAGTTGCCAGTACGACGGTGTCGCCATATTTGGCGATTACAGAACCGTCGGCCTGTTTTGCAAAAAGCCCTGTTTCAAGCCGGAGGTTCTTTCCTTTAAATTCAATTTCAACATTTGTCATTCAGTTCTACTTTCTTAATCCCAATTGTTTAACTATTTTGTCATATCTTTCTTTATCTACTGCTTTCAGGTATGTGAGGAGCTTGCGCCTTTGACTAACCAGCTTTAAAAGTCCTCTCCGTGAGTGATGGTCTTTTTTGTGAGTCTGAAAATGGGAGTTCAGACCAGTGAGCCGCTCACTGATGAGCGCTATCTGTACCTCAGGAGAACCGGTATCGCCTTCATGCACCTTATATTCTTTTATTATATTCTCTTTTTGTTCTTTCGCTAAAGCCATAAAGCCACCTTCCTTTTATTTAAAGAGATAAATTGTAACACAAGTGAAATTATTAAGTAAAGTTCGCACGTCTCTCATTTTGATACTAACCCGTCAGCTTTCTGATAGCTGTTATTATAAGAAATTTCAACAAAAAAACATAGGTGCACTTCATTAATAATTTCTATTTCTTTATCATTTATAATGAGTTGTTTTTTTATGCTTTGACCCGTCCTGTCCAGAAAGATAAAGCAATGCCGAAATCAATACAAGTACAATTGTCATCGTGAGAATTGCTTCTGCCGAGATGTCCGGATATACTAATTTTTCCGCATAGTGGATGATAAATGAACCAGCATACCCCCCGGATGAACCGTCCATCTGCCTGAGCCAGACTTCAAGGTAGGTGAGCGGACAATACCATCCGAAAAACTGAATAAGAAGGGCAAATGAAAGTCCTGTAATGTGAATCCTCCTCACCCACTGATGCCGCCTGCCCCACCAGGCACCGATAAGGAGAAAGAGAATCCAGAGAAAGTGAAGAAATACAATGATATCAGCGGCGATAGAGGGAATCATGACACAGAATCTTTAAGAGCGGCTGGTACGTTCCTGTTCCCCGTACCCGGGAGGCAGCTGCACGTCTTTCACCTTTCGGAAACTCTTCCTGTGAATCAGACAGGGGCCATGCAGTTCAATACATTCCATGTGTTCCTTTGTTGAATATCCTTTATGGCCTTTAAAATTGTACGCAGGATATATTTCGTGATAGTCAGACATGATATCGTCCCTTACAACTTTGGCAATAATGGAGGCAGCGGCAATTGATGAACTGAGTGACTCTCCCCTGATTATCGACTCCTGAATGATCTCAACTTCGGGAAGCTTCACTGCATCGATTAACAGCATGTCCGGTGTAACACTCAAATCTGACACCGCCATTTTCATTGCCTTTTTCGTAGACTGAAGTATATTAATCCTGTCTATGACATGGGCATCCACGATACCGACTCCCACAGCGTCCGCCTTTTGTACAATACCCCAGAATAATCTTCTGCGCAGTTTTTCAGTTGTCTTCTTCGAATCACGCAGTTCCTCCAGAACAAGTCCGGAGGGAAGGATTACTGCAGCAGCAACCACAGGGCCTGCCAGAGGGCCTCTCCCGGCTTCATCAATACCTGCAACTGTACTGTGCCTTTGACGTATCTCTTCGTCATGAAGAAAGATGGGGGGAAGTATTTCCGATGATGACACTTTCCGGGAGGGCATTACTGAATTGATACTTTTTTTTTATCGAAACGTATGTGCCCGGGGGATTTAAATTCCACTATTCAGACAACAAATCCAAAATAGATTTCATGATTCAAATATGCACTTTAACAAACCAGGGGATATTTCTCTTTCTCCATCATTTCCGTCTGGAGAGTATTCGTTATTTAGTTCCTGGTATCTTCAATGTGCAGATATTACCTGCGAACAAGAGTCTTCTCTTTCACCTTGGCTGCCTTGCCCTTTTTCCCTCGCAGATAATAAAGTTTGGCCCTTCTGACATCTCCATATCTGACCACTTTAATCTGCTCAATGAGCGGTGAATTGACTGGAAATACTTTTTCCACACCGATACCATATGATATTTTCCGGACCATAAAGGTCTCTCGGGTACCACTGCCTCTTCTCCCTATACAAATACCTGTAAAGACCTGGACCCGCTCTTTTTCTCCCTCCCTTATTTTCATGCTGACACTAATCGTGTCACCGACACGGAAAGGAGGTATCTCTTTTTTGTAACCTTCCTCTATAACTTTAATGGCATCCATTTCGCTCCTCCTGCTCTATTCCTCTATTGAAAGCTTTATAATTTTTCACATGAATTGTCTGTATTAAAACAGAATTTGTAGAATACCAGCTATAAGGGATTTAAATCAAGAGTCTTTATCAGATTCCGTCTCTATTTCAGCAAGAATTCCCCGATCCCTCTCTGTGAGAATCATCTTCTTCAGCAGATCGGGCCTTACCTTTAATGTTTTGATCAGAGCCTGCTTCCGTCTCCAATGGTCTATCTGTCTGTGGTTTCCGGAAACGAGCACCGGTGGAACTTTTAAATTTCGGTATTCCCGCGGCCGCGTGTAATGGGGATAATCAAACAATCCCCATGAAAAGGACTCATCCTGAACAGACCGTTCATCGCCGAGGGCCCCCGGGACCAGACGGGTAACAGCATCAATTACTACAAGAGCCGGCAGTTCTCCGCCCGTCAATACATAGTCCCCGATTGAAATTTCTTCATCAACCAGGGTTTTCACCCGTTCATCAATCCCCTCATACCGTCCGCACAAAAAAACAAATCTCTTCTTCTCTTTTGCGTAGGATTCTGCGATGGATTGATCAAATGGCCTTCCCTGAGGTGTGAGGCAGACAACTTTCCGTTCTTCACCGTCCTCCCGGAGGAAATCCATTGCTTTAAATATGGGTTCCGGCTTCAGGACCATACCGGCTCCACCGCCAAAAGGATAATCATCTACCTGCCGGTGCGGATCCAATGAAAAGTCTCTGATATTATAAAGCCGCACATCAAGAAGATTCTTTAATCGGGCTTTCTTTAAAATACTTTCGTTTAGGTAAGCAGTAAATATGTCGGGGAAAAGCGTTAATACATCACACTTCATGTTATTGGGGAAAAAGGAATTTCATGGAACAAAATGCCGTGCCCTTCTTTTCATTGAAAACAGAAACTCATCTCATGTTTGTTTACAACTGGAATGAATGCCCTACTCTAATATCTCAAGCACACAGCGCTTACCAAGCTTTGTACCGGCAGCACTCAGAATCGTTCTCATTGACCGCGCTGTTTTACCCTGCTTTCCAATGACCTTCCCAAGATCACTTGCATCAACCCGCAATTCATATACCGTGGTTCTTTCCCCTTCTACTTCAGTGACTGTAACCGCCTCCGGTTTATCAACCAGGGCTTTCGCCATTTCTTCAATAAGCAGTTTCATATCCACCTCCATTTGCATCTGGACTGTTGCTTACAGACCGGAAATGCTCAAAAGTTTCTTTACCGTAGAAGTAGGTTGTGCACCACAGCCAATCCAGTATTTGGCCCTTTCTGTATCAATTTTCACTTCAGATGGATTTTTTAGCGGATCATAGGTCCCGATTATTTCGAGGAACGGTCCGTCTCTCCTCTTCCGTGATTCGGCGACGATAACTCTGTAAAAAGGTTTTTTCTTTTTCCCTTTTCTTGTTAGTCTTATCTTTACCAATTCACTTCCTCCAAATTTATTTAATGTTACTGCTTATTCGCAAATGCTAAAACTGTATTTGCGGCATTTTCAAGCCTTTGCCGCGTTTAAACTTCTTCAGCATTTTCTTCATTGTTTGATGCTGCTTCACTATTTTATTCACATCTGCAACGGAAGTCCCACTGCCTGCAGCAATCCTTTTTTTTCGATTGCCGTTCAGTATAACATAATTTCTTCTTTCCTGCACCGTCATGGAATTAATGATCGCTTCAACTTTCACGAAGGCCCGGTCATCAATATTGACCCCTTTCAACTGTTTTCCAAGCCCGGGGATCATGCCGAGTATGTTTTCGAGAGGGCCCATCTTCTTTATCTGCTTGATCTGGTTTACTAAATCCTCAAAAGTAAACCTGTCTTTTTTTATTTTATCTTCCAGCCTCAGTGCATCTTCCAGACCGACTGCATCCTGGGCTTTTTCAACAAGAGAAACTACATCTCCCATGCCGAGAATCCTCGACGCCATTCGCTCAGGATGAAAGGGTTCCAGAAAATCAATCTTTTCCCCCACACCGATAAACTTGATGGGTTTTTCAGTCACATGAACAATCGACAGAGCCGCACCGCCCCTGGCATCTCCATCCATTTTCGTCAGAATAACTCCCTGCAGGTCAAGGAGTTCATTGAAGGACCTGGCAATATTCACGGCATCCTGTCCTGTCATGGCATCAGCGACGAGAAGGATCTCATTGGGACCGGCTTCTCTCTTTATATCCTGAAGCTCCCCCATCAGTTCGTCGTCAATATGGAGCCTTCCGGCCGTGTCAAGAATCAGGACATCTCTTCCTTCCAGCTTCGCTTTTTTCAGGGCATCAGGATAAATAGTTACAGGATTGTCCCCCGGGTGAGTGGCATGAACGGGCACATCTATTTGCGCACCAAGTGATTGAAGCTGATCAATAGCGGCTGGTCTGCCTGTGTCCATAGCAACAAGCATCGGACGCCGCCCGTCTTTTTTAAAGTTATTCGCGAGCTTTGCAGCAGTTGTTGTCTTTCCGCAGCCGTGAAGACCGACAAGCATGATGACCGTCGGAGGGTTGGGGGCAAGATTGATCTTGCTGTGTCCTCCGCCCATGAGGTCACAGAGGCAATCATTTACAATTTTAACTACCTGCTGGCCGGGGGTGATGCTGTCAATGACCTCTTTGCCAATGGCTCTTTCCTTGATCTTTTCAACAAAGTCCTTGACTACCTTGAAGTTAACATCGGCCTCAAGCAGGGCCATTCTGATCTCTTTGAGAGCTGCGACTACGTCTTCTTCCTTAAGGAGCCCCCTGCCCTTTAATTTTTTAAATATCCCTTCTAATCTGTCTGATAATGATTCGAACATAATTAGCTTTGAGCTTTCAGCAATCAGCGGTCAGCATTTTTTGAAGATGTTTATTTCATCAACTGCCAGCAGCTGACAGCTACTTGAAATTTTCCTCTATATATTTTTCCGCTGAGACAGCTGCCGTTGCTCCTTCACCGACTGCTGTCGCTATTTGTTTTAAAGGTTTCGCCCTCACATCTCCTGCCACAAAAATTCCAGGAGCAGAAGATGCCATAGTTTCATCGGTAATTATGTAATTATTTTCGTCAAGATTTACCAGTCCCTTAAGAAACTCAATATTAGGGTTGTATCCTATGTAAATAAATATTCCCCCGACATCAAGAGAAGATTCCTCCCCCGTTTTTACATTTTTCACCTGAACCGAATTGACACCGCTGTCATCACCTTTTATCGCCACAGGAACAGAATCCCAGACAAGTTTTATTTTCGGATTTTCAATTGCCCTCTCCTGAACAACTTTTGCGGCCCGCAGCTGGTCTCTTCTATGAACGATATAGACTGTCTCTGCAAATTTAGTAAGAAATATTCCTTCTTCTACAGCAGAATCACCACCTCCAATAACAACCAGTTTTTCATCTTTAAAAAAGGCTCCGTCACAGGTAGCGCAATAGGAAACCCCTCTCCCCCTGAACGTATCTTCACCCTCTATTTTCAGCAGCCTCGGGTTTGAGCCTGTGGCAAGAATGATTGCTTTTGTTTCTAACGTACCGGCATCTTCAAGAGTGATTTTTTTTATAGCGCCGCTTAAGGATACATCAACAACAGATCCCTGCATTATTTCGAGCCCGAATTTTGTTGCATGCTTTTCCATTTTCTGGGAGAGCTCTGCGCCTGAAACACCCTCCTCAAACCCGGGATAGTTTTCCACCCATTCTGTCGTCATGACCTGCCCCCCTGTAAAGCCTTTCTCAATAAGCAGGCTTTTGAGTCTGGCCCGGGAAGTATAAAGCCCTGCTGTCAGACCAGCAGGGCCTCCACCGATAATTATAACGTCGTACATGATTTAGTCAGATTTACCCGAGCAGGGAATCAAGTTTCGATTTCAGTTGAGCTTTTGGGACAGCTCCAACAACCTGATCCATAACTTTTCCTTCTTTAAAAAACATGAGGGTAGGGATACCCCTGATATTGTATTTGCTTGCAAGGTCAGCATTTTCATCTGTGTTTACCTTTGCAAAGGCAACTTTGCCTTCATATTCCTTTGCCAGTTCCTCAACCACGGGAGCAACAATCTTGCATGGACCACACCATGTTGCCCAGAAATCGACCATAACAATTCCCTGTGACTGTAGAACTACAGAATCAAATGTATCATTCGTAACGCTTGTAACTGCATCTGACATGAGAAATTCCTCCTCTATGTTTATTTGTATTGTTGATTCTACATGATAAATGTTATCAATTATATTTCTTAGCTGCTGTCTTTGTCAATTTTTATGGAAGGCCATAAAAAACAATGAAAAATATATATACACCTGTGCAGAACGCCCCCGGAAATGACAACATCGTGGCAGTATGGGCGCCGTCCAGAAAGCCATGTAAATCATAAAACCCATAATTTTCATGAATGAGAGCAGCAAAGGATCATGATGAATATGTGTTCATCGATTTCAAGATTCGCACTCATCTGTGTTAAAATCTTCCCATCATATTTTTCGAGTGTAAATATAAAAATCTGGAGGTAATGATGGCAGGAATAAAAAACCGGGATGAACATCCTATCCCCGGAGTTGATTATTCGGAAATCCGCATTCCCGATGAAAATCATCTGGGAACAGGAGAGTTTACGACTTTGGTAGAAACCAAGGCATTAACCAAGATCAATCCCATAATCAGTAATGTAATGAATGACCCTTACTTTTTAATGATTGTGACTATCAACCTGGGAATTGACCAGGTTACTGTTCTTCTTGGCAAGACTCATGAAGAAGGCGCAATATCAAGAAAGGTCTTCAATGTTCCAAAAGACATTAATGTCAATGATTCCCATGATTTCACCGTTGTGTTTCACGAGTGGGATGTGAAGGAATTAACGTTAAACGGAAATAAGTTAGAGCTGGCAGAGTGAGTCTGTTCAAGTGAACAGGTTCTCTCCTGGTTTCCGGGGAAATGATTTTTCAGAAACGGACCGATACATATCTTTATTAATCTGAGCGTGCAGTTCTCCCGTCTCCATGTACGGGGCTATAATGTACATATGAAACGGCTGACTTTATTCTTCACAATTTTATTCTCTCTATCGGGATGTGCCCATATTGTGTCTGACGAATTAAGGAGCGAAGCTGCTCCAGGGATTACAGTTGACCTGCTCTTCCTCAATCCCGAAGAGCACATCGGAAAGACAGTTATCATGGGAGGAAATATTGTGAAGTCGACAAACTCTCAGGAAGGGACTTACATCGAAGTCGTTGAAAAGGCCCTTGATTTCCGCGGCCGGCCCAAACATACTGACCGGTCACAGGGCAGGTTTATCATCTTCCACGAAGGATTTCTCGATAGTGTGATCTTTTCCGAAGACAGGAATGTAACAGTAGCAGGAGAGGTACTTGGAAAAACAGTCCGTCCTCTCGGGGAGATAGACTATTCATATCTCCTGATAAAGAGCAGAGAAATTCATTTGGTAAAACCGGGAGAACGCTTCCCTGTCCAGTTTGGCATCGGCATAGGTCATACCTTTTGATACCCCCGTATCCGAATTCCTTTTTACTTCTTCTTCAACGCCTCTTCTACTGTCTTGATGGCACAGAATTCTCCGCACATACTGCACACCCGTGACTCACCGGGAGGGACTTCAGCACGCCATTTTTTCACCCTCTCCGGATTCAGGGAAAGCTCTATCTGCCCGTTCCAGTCAAGCGCTTTTCTTCTTCTCGCCATTTCATTGTCGATCTCGATTGCACCCTTTACACCCTTAGCGATATCAGCAGCATGAGCGGCGATTTTTGAGGCAATGACCCCCTCTTTGACATCCTCAATGCCGGGAAGCCGAATGTGTTCAGAAGGTGTCACATAGCAGAGAAAGTCCGCACCTGCAGCACCGCCGACAGCGCCCCCGATTGCGGCAGCTATGTGGTCGTACCCCATCGCAATGTCTGTCACGAGAGGCCCTAATACATAGAAGGGGGCACCTTTGCATATCTCTTTCTGCATTTTCATGTTCAGTTCGACCTGATTCAGCGGAACATGGCCGGGACCTTCAATAATGACCTGGACGCCCGCATTCAGCGCCCTGTCTCTCAGCGCCCCGAGCGTCAGCAGTTCATCGATCTGCGTCCTGTCTGTGGCATCGGACAGACAGCCCGGCCGTGCACCGTCACCCAGGCTCAGAGTCAGATCATATTTCCTCGATAATTCAAGAAGTCTGTCATATTCTTCAAAGAGCGGATTTTCCCGGTCGTTGTATATCATCCATTCAACAAGAAAAGCCCCGCCCCGGCTCACAATATCGAGAATTCGTCCGTCTTCCCTCAATGTCTCAATCGTTCTTCTTGTAAGACCGCAGTGGACAGTAACAAAATCAACGCCTTCTTCAGCATGCCCCTCTATTGCATCAAAGAGGTCGTCAACGCTCATCTTTGCTATGGAACCCCTGTCTTCAGCCGCTTTCGCCACTGCTTCGTAAATGGGGACCGTTCCGACAGAAATTGTTGATTTTCTGAGAAGCAGCCTTCGAATGTCTTTTATGGGCCCTCCCGTAGAAAGGTCCATGACGGCATCAGCACCATACTGAATCAGCACATCCAGTTTTTCCATTTCTTCTTCAAGGGAAATTCTGTCCCTCGAGGTTCCTATGTTGGCATTGATTTTCGTCCTCAGGCCTTTCCCGATACCCAGCGGTTTTATATCGTGGTTCCTGTTTCTTGAGATAACCGTGCGGCCCTGTGCAATATCTTCGGCAAGCTCTTCGGGAGCAACGCCCTCTTCTTCAGCGACGTGCTTCATTTCATCGGTAATGATCCCCTGCCTGGCAATCTCAATTCTTGTATTCCCTGATGCTTTCATCATAGATTCTCCTTATGTAATTCGTTCAATGTTTTTCAATGAAGTTAAGCCTTCTCTCACATTAAACCAATGTAATACTATTTTTTCAAAATGCTGAATCAAACGTGCTGTCTGTGCATTTTTATAATGCAGACAGTATTCTCTCTGTCTTCCCTTTAATGTCATCATCCTTTAATATTTCAGATATCATGGCCACGCCATAGACCCCCGTCTTATGAACGCTTTGTATCCTGCTTTCCTTTATCCCTCCCAAAGCAAACACCGGAAGCTTTATTTTTGTGCACACGTCTCGAAGACCGTGCAATCCGACGGGGGCACCATACGCAGTTTTTGAGGGGGTCCTGTATACAGGTCCGAAAGTTATGAAATCCGCTCCCCCCTTTTCAGCCTTTTTCGCTTCCTTCAGAGTGTGTGTTGAAACACCGATCATGAGTCTCTTCTTTACCACTTTTCTGACAGCCTCTACAGGAATACTGTTTTGAGCAAGATGTACTCCCTCTGCACCAACAGCAAGAGCAACATCGATCCTGTCATTAATAAATAACGCTGCATCATATTGCTTTGTTAAATTTCTCATTTTGTAAGCCAGCGTTAAAAGGTCTCTCGTACTTAAATCCTTTTCCCTGAGTTGTATTGCTCTGGCCCCTCCCTTTAAAGCCTTTTGAACCGCGGGTAACAGTGTGCGGGTTGCAGAATATGCTTTGCCGGTTTCCGATAACAGTTTTCTGTCTGTTATAAGGTAAAGCGTAAAGTCAGGAGACCTTTTTTTAATTCTTTTCCTGACAGCTGATCGCTGATCGCTGATCACAGTCTCTAAAGCATTCCCTCAATGGGGCTGCTCGCCATTGCGTACAGTTTTCTCTGGATCCTTCCTGCCCTGTATGCCAGCCGGCCTGCTATCACTCCATGCTTCATCGCATCGGCCATTGCAATGGGATCACGCGCCCCCGCAATCGCTGTATTCAGCAGCACCGCATCGCAGCCAAGTTCCATCGCGACAGCAACATCAGATGCGGTCCCCACTCCGGCATCGACGATAATCGGCACCGTGGCCTGCTCAAGTATTATTTTAATATTGTAAGGATTCCGTATTCCCAGCCCTGACCCTATCGGAGCAGCAAGGGGCATAACTGCTGAAGCACCTGCATCGACAAGCCTCCGGGCCATGATCGGATCATCATTAATATAGGGAAAAACGATAAACCCTTCTTTTGCAAGTATTTCAGTTGCCTCGAGTGTCGCACAGGCGTCAGGGAAGAGCGTTTGTTCATCTCCTATCACCTCAAGCTTGATCAGGTCCGAGACGCCCGTCTCCCTGGCAAGCCGTGCATACCGCAATGCATCTTCCAGGGTGTAGCAGCCTGCCGTGTTCGGGAGGATCTTGTACTTTTTCGGATCAATAAAATCAAGAAGGTTCTCAGACTTGTTATCAAAAATATTCGTCCTTCGTACAGCCACAGTCACCACATCGGCGCCGGATACCTCAATCGCTTTCGCAGTCTCTTCAAAATCTTTATACTTCCCCGTTCCAACCCAGAGTCTGGATTTGAACTCAATCCCCTTAATAACAAATCTGTCAGTCATTCATCTCTCCTCAATAATGATTTATCCAAATATACACACTGGACTTTCGGAAGAATTTCTATCCACCCCCGACAAAGTTTACTATCTCAACAGAATCTCCCTCTTTCAGAAGATGATCCCCGTAATGCATCTTTTTAATTATATTCAAGTTGACTTCAACGGCAACCCTCGCAGGTTCAATGTCAAGTTTCTCAAGGAGGCCTGTGACTGTAAGGTCATTTTGTACGTCTTTTTCATTTCCATTGATTATCAGTTTCAATCATTCACTCCTGTACGGTGCATCGGGACAGGCTCTCTCCCTAAATATGCAGGTCCCGTTTTCCGGCCTCTATGTTCTTCAGCTTGTCAGATAAACCGTTCCTGCTTTTCGATATTTCCTCATTCAGCATTCTGACCAACTGATCTCTCACCTCACCTGTCGCATAGTCTTCAACGTATTCCTTCAGAGACAGGATTGCGTTTTCATGACAGAAGGTCTTTATGGTTTTCTCCTCTGCCAGACTTTTGAACCGTTTTCCGCTTCTGCCTTCACGGTAACAGGCCGTGCACAGGCTCGGCATAAGTCCGAGACTTGCTATCTTTCCCACTACTTCTTCAAGACTTCTACTGTCTCCGATCTCGAATTGTTCAGTGTCTCCTTCGTTCATATATCCTCGCGGGCTTGTTTTTGACCCGGCTGATACCTGGGACGCACCGATTGAAAAAAGTTCGTCTCTCAGTGCAGACGGCTCTCTTGTTGATACAACAACACCGACATAAGGCAATGCCAGGCGGTACAGGGCAACTACCTTTTTAAAGTCTTCATCGCTGACTGAGTACTTTAAATGATCCGCCGCAGAGCCCTGAGCCGGCTGAAGTCTCGGAACAGACAGCGTATGGGGACCAAAGCCATATTTTTTTATCAGCCTCCTGCAGTGGGCAATTAATGCAGTAACGTCCCATCGCCAGTCATAAAGCCCGAGCAGCACACCCATTCCAATGTCTTCAAATCCGGCTTTAATTGCCCTGTCCATGACACCGAATCGCCAGGTATAATCGGCCTTCGTTCCGGATGGGTGCAGATACCTGTAGGACGGCATGTGATATGTCTCCTGAAAACACTGATATACACCAACACCGGAATCCCTGAGCCGTTTGAAATCATCTATGCTCATGGGGGCAGCGTTCACATGCAGAATACGGATGTCTGTCCGGTCATAAATCTCATGTACTACTTTTTCAAAATAGTCTATTCCTGCGCGTTTTGGGTGTTCACTGGCAACCAGGAGCAGCCTTTTGTATCCCCTTGCCTCAAGAAGGGAGGCCTCCTCAACCGCTTCATCAACGGTCAGTGTCTTTCTGACGGCATCCCTGTTCCCTTTTCTGAAACCGCAGTACAGGCAATCATTGGTGCACTCGCTCGACAAGTAAAGGGGTGCAAAAAGAACGATCCTCTTGCCATACACTTTTTCCTTGACTCTGCACGCTGCATCAAATATTTCAGACCATATATCACTGTCATTCACAGCAACCAGAGCTGATACCTCAGGAAGACTCAAAGATTGCAAATCCAGTGATTTATCAAGGATCTCCCGTATGCGAGAAACATCTGGTTTGATCACTTCATTTTGATTCATTTTTCTCCAAATAAAAAAACCGTATCCCCTGGTAACACTAATCTGTGAGGATACGGTTTAACTTGTATATTTCCTTTCCTCCGCTGGGATTAACCAGTTCAGGTTCAAGGGGTCTTCCGATGATTCCGGAACTCTCAGGCGCTGCCTCCCCCAGGGTAATGTAAGTATACTGCGTCATTCCATGCGTGTCAAGCAACCTGAAGACCTGCATGGCCGGACTATTGCTGATTATTCTGATCATCCGTCTGCATCGGCCAATCGATATTTGTGTTACCGGGCATGGGGCTATTTATCAGTGCGTATCGGCACAGGTATGTCAAAGGAGCGGATCGAGAAAAAATGCTGAAAATAATTTATTATTATCTGTGCAAAGTTACATAGTCACGATAGCAGCTTTTCTTATTATTACATCGAATGTGTACGCATCGGGTACGTACCCTGTTGATAATCCTTCTACGCCATTAATCGGTCTCAGCGGGTTCTATACAATACAAGACAAAGATTCTCTGATCGAGCTTGCCAGAACATATAGTGTAGGATATAACGAAATAACCGATGCAAACATTCATGTAGATCCCTGGGTGCCTGATGCAGGAACAAGAATAATAATACCAACCACATGGCTGCTTCCTGAATCCATCAGAGATGAAGTTGTGATAAACCTTGCTGAACTGAGGTTGTATTTCTTCTATTCAGTCGACGGGCGCAAATATGTATCAACCTACCCTTTAGGCATCGGAAGTCAGGGTTTCAGTACTCCCACAGGCACCTTTAAAATAACTGCAAAAATCAAAGATCCTGTCTGGCGTATTCCGACAGGTTTCCGGGATGAATATCCTGACCTCCCGGACTTTGTCCGTCCCGGGCCTGACAACCCCCTCGGTAAATACTGGCTTCAGCTGTCTGTAAACGGATATGGGATTCATGGAACGAATAGACCATACGGGATAGGGCGCAGGGTCAGCCACGGGTGCATCAGGCTTTATCCGGAAGATATAGAAACTCTGTATAAATTTATTAAACCGGGAACCAGGGTCCGGATAGTGAACGAGCCGGTTAAGGTGGGTTGGCATAACAACAAAGTCTATATTGAAGTGCACAGATCGGAAATGGAACATTCGGACCTGATGAAAGCAGCCATACAGAAACTCAGCAGAAAGCACCTGCTTGAATATGTTGACACGCCCTTAATGGTCAATGAAGTAAAAAATGCAACAGGGCTTCCTGCCGATATTTCCAGATAGACTACTTTCTTTGTCCCATTTCAAAGGCCTTGACAGCCTTTTCAGCGGCCAGTGAAGCAGCATCAGCCGCCCTTTCAGCCCTGTTCGCAGCTCTCTCAGCTCTTCCCGCAGCACTCTCTGCCTTCGAAACTACACTATCAGTCCTTGCAGCAGACTGCATTGCGCCGTGTGCCTCTTGTGATACCTTATCAAGAGCAGCGTTTGCTGATGCAGCAGAGGCCTTCGCATCCTTGGCAGCAGTGATTGCACTATCGAGAAGTTCTTGATCTTCAGGTGAAAGTGAATACTTGCCGGCACATCCAGCCATGACAAAGACAAGCATCAGGCTTAACAGTACGAGTAATATTCTCATAATAACCCCCTTTCCTTAAATTTACACTTTTATAACGCAACGATATTATTAATATAAATATACTATTCTTAGCAGTTTTGCAAGTTTTTTTTCCTCTCTGCATGATGTTTGAGCAATTTACATCAAGGCTCTCCCTTTCCCGCGGGCACGATCTGTAACTCATTAATACCTGTCACTCTGGCATAGGGTAACTTGATAGATCAGCATCTGCGGACTTCAGAGAAAGTCCCATCTTCAGGGATTATACATATCTCCTCTTCGAATCAAGGTGGGGGCTAATATTGAAAGCTGCCTTGTATTTCTTCCTTCTCTAAACATCTGTATCCGGACCTGCGTATTCACAACCGGTGATAAATATGTTATATATATAAGGGAGACAGAAGAGCAGCACTGCATTGAACAATCACTACTCCCGATTCACAGAAAAGTGTACCTATAAAATGGAAATAGAGAGTACAATTCAAAAATCAGAAAATGACAAGTCTCGATCAGGATGTTTACGGCTGCTCGGGATAGCTGCTGTTTGCGCCCTTGTCATAGCGCTTATTGTCGTCATTTGGGTTAAATATAATGTTTATGCCTCGCCTTTTCACCCTACTGCACTCTCCGGAAAAGAGCAGCAGATTCTCGATTCTAAAATGTCCATGCTCGGCAAATCAGCTGAGAAGGAAGAGTCAAATTCACCTGTCGGTTCCGCTGAATCAGAAAGCATTGCAAAACCTGAACCCTACTCTGAGGCAGGAGCCCGGCGGGGGTTCAACCTGTCTGAAAAAGAGCTGAACGCATTGATAGCAAATAATCCTGATGTTGCCCGCAAGGTTGCAATTGATTTATCAGACAACCTGATAAGTATAAAACTGGTACTTCCCGTAGATGAAGAAATCATCTTTCTGGGCGGTAAAACGTTGAGGCTTAATATGGGAATTATCCTGAGTTATGAAGAGGATAAACCCTTTGTCGGGATCAAAGGCATTTCAGTGGGAGGAATCCCTCTCCCCAATGCATGGCTCGGATATACAAAAGGGCAGAATTTAATTGAGGAATTCGGAACAGAAACAGGCTTTTGGAAACTCTTTACTGAAGGAGTAAAGGACATTTCAGTCAAAGAGGGACGTATCCGGGTCAGCCTGAAAGAGTAGCCCCCTAATTTTCAACATATTTCCGGCATGTTAAAAGAAGGCCCGAAGTATTCACATGAATGTTTTTTTTATTCCTGCACCCCGGTTTTGTTCTCAATTTTTATTGCTTAATCGTTTAAAAAATGTTAAAGTTTAAAAAGTAAGAAGTTTTTGCAACTGAAACGACCACAAAGACTTTAAGCTTTTGGTCGTTTTTTTTTTTAATGCATTATTATGATGCGTTAAAACAAAAATGGGGAGGTCAAGGTAACATGCCAAGTGGAACAGTAAAATGGTTCAATGAATCCAAGGGATATGGATTTATATCAAGCGAGGATGGAAGTGATGTTTTCGTTCATTATTCTTCTCTTACGGGTGACGGATATAAGTCTCTTGCTGAATTTGACAACGTGAGCTTCGAAATTGAAGAGGGTCCCAAGGGCCCAAAAGCGATCAACGTCGTAAAGCTGTAAATCCAATTTCAGGCCTTCTGCCATGCAGAGGGCCTGAAATTTGCTTTTTTACCAGAGTATTCCATTCCTTAAGTCGAACAGTATCAGATATCGGAAGGCTTGCACAGGTTTGATGCATTATGAGTCGCCCTTCCGCATTTCCGGCAGAAATATCGGGCATCCCTGACGAGTTCCCTGACGAGATCATAATCTCTTTGCCCCGATATTTTACAGAGATGGCGCTCATCATGGCAGTCTTCTCCTCCCTCGCAGTCCTTGCCACTTTTTTTACTCATAAAACACCTCCTTATTAACATGTTATCATTTCGCCCTTAACGGGGCAAGCTCACCTCACATGAACGATAGATAAATTACTTTTGTCCCCAGTGACTGCTCATCAGTCTCTGCTAAATATCATTTTCCTTTCCAGAAATTGTGATTCCAGTTACATATTATATGAGCAGAATCAATTATTCTTTTAAATATATATGAAATAATTTCGGGAGCAGAATATATGGCTTCAGTATGTCCCTCATGCGGCAATCTGGAATTTGATCCATCAAGACAGTGTATTTGCGGCTATCATGCTGATGAAATTTTTCTTGATCGATCGTCCGAAAATAAAATAACGGGACCAAATAAAAATGAGAGGGGAACAATTACAATGAGAGAGACTGCAAAAAAAGGAAAAGACAGTTCTCCAGCAAGACAGGTAATTAAAGAGATTGATTCGTGGGTCTTTTCTTATTCCGGTGGAGATCAGTGCATATGCCTTGGTACTCCTGCTCTGCAATCCTTCAATTTAATGCTTTCTGTTGATGTGCTGGAAGAACTTCTCGAATTTATGTACAGTCATGCCGGCAGTGAGAAAACCCTGAGGAAGCGTTATCTCCCGGAAGATGATATTCCGGACCTCGTTCAACTCATTCACCATCTTATAGAAGAAAAAAGGTCAAAAATTCCAATTACCTTTGACAGTAATGAGTTGAAAAAAATAACAGGTCTGATTAATGACAAATTAAAAACCTGATCTTTTCTTTTCACCGGTCCCAGTATTTTTTTCATCACCCCTTCACCTATTCAACGATTTTCTATACAATAATAGCTATCATCACTGAACAATCATGAACCGGGAAGGTATTATGAGCGACGAACTATACGATGTAATCATTATCGGCGGCGGACCTGCAGGATTAAGCGCTGCACAGTATGCTGCGCGGGCAAATTTAAAAACAGTTGTGCTGGACAAGTCTCCCACCGCGGGAGCACTTGCATATACAGGTAAAATTGAAAATTATCCGGGTCTGGTTGAGCCGGTTTCAGGGAAAGACCTTCTGGACAGATTTCGAAACCAGGCAATTGAATTCGGCGCTGAATATGTGGAAACTCAGGTTGTAAATGTGAACCTCGAGAGTTCTGTGAAAGAAGTCCAGGCGATGGAGAAGGTCTATTCCGGTAAAACAGTTATTATTGCTACGGGTTCAATGGGCAGGAAAGCGGACATTCCGGGCGAAGAAAAA
>CALZGI010000016.1 GCA_945786855.1 Thermodesulfovibrionia bacterium
ATGTCTTTTGCATCCTTGAGATTCGGGACAAGTCCCTGGGTTCCGACTATTTTTAATTTGTCAATGGCGCTGAGTTTCCCTTTTTCCTTTTTCGCGGGGTCCATATGAAATTTCTTTATTACAAATATGAGGTAAAAGATGTGGTAGAAAAACAATACCATCAGGATGGCTCCATTGACCTTATGGACAATCGGTGCATACTTAATGCCGCCAAACAATGAATAAAGGTATGGCGCCCAGGTGGCATCATGAAATTTCAGGGGCATCCCCGTCAGGACCAGAAAGACTACTGTTACAGCCAGAATAATGTGCTGTATCCGCTGATTAACGGTAAACCGGTAAAAATACTTCTGTCCATTCTTGATTTTTATTGCCGGATACTTTTTTTCCATGGCTTATTTCCTCCGTCCTATAGTTGCATGTGGGAAGAATCTTCTTACCAGATCAAGGAATATAATTCCCATAAGTGGCAGCAGCGTCCCGCCTGTAAGAACAATAAAAAAGAAAGTAAAAAAGTACTGTGCAGGGCTTTGCTTCAAACTGAATTCAGAATGAACAGCGTATTTTGCAAGCTTGGCGGATGCACTCGGATGGCAGTCAATGGTAGCACAAACCTTGCCTTTGTTATTTTCATGGATAGATGACGACGGGTCATTTTTGCTCAGCATCTGGTGCACTGATTCTCCCTTGTTGACGTGGCAGTCAAGACAGTCAGGGATCTTTTCGGAAAGAAAACGGGCGGCTTTGCCGTGAAAGGTTTCTCCGTAAGAAAAAACCGCTTTCGTGGAAAGCTCATGCCGTTCAACCAGTGAGACATCATCGTGACATCGCGCGCACACTTCTGCTATGTTTAGCGGATTTCTGCTTTTATGCAATCTTGTTGTTACATGATTGTAAAACCGGTAAATGAATTCATCTTTTTTGTGACACACCCGGCATCTGCCAAGGGATGCTTCAGAGATTCCGGGCCTCACACTCTTAAAGAAGGACAGAGGTCTGTAGAGAGGGTTATCATGACAGTCTTTACATCCCGGATAATCAGCTGCATACTTTTTTTCATTCCCCTCTTTATCAACCATGCCATGCACACTTTTGTTCAGGAAGGTATCCACGTCTTTGTGGGAAAACTTTTTCTCTGTCGACGGCTCAACAATGTGGCACTCCACCAGACAGTCTACTTTCACTGCCGTCTTGTGAGGAATCTCTTTTATGTCCGTATGGCAGCCCTCGCACTTCACTTTGGCATGGACACTGTTATTAAAAATAGACTCATTCACATAAAAGAGTCTCATCTTCCCTTCTTCGTCAATTCTGCTGATACCGGGATACTTGTGGCACAGGAGGCAGTTCCCCACATCTGCAGCATGAGAATTTGAGATCACCGACGAAGTGATGAAAAAAAGAAGGAATAAGAAAACGATACTATAAACTTTCTGAAACCGGGTTAGAATCATATGTTCCACCCTCCTGATTTAAGATTAACCTTAATGAGCAGTTTGCCCGAAATCAATCGAGGAGATGTCCCCACCGAAAAATCCTGGTCCTGTTAATAGACGACCATTTCATTTAAATGTCCTGTATCCTGGAATGCAGAATGTCCTCACATTTCAGGACAGGCAATAATTAATTATTACTACAAATTTTTCGCTTTGTAAAATAATTTATTGTTATATGACTATTAAATCGGTGAGTTGAGAAATGATTATTCGATAAATTGAATGCGTGTGGGCGGCGGTTCGACTCTTTCAACAGGGTCGTGATAATACTTGTATCTGAATATTGCATCAAGACCGTGGCAGTCGATGCAGATGTTATTGTAACTCACATTCCGGAGAAAGCTGTTTGTTGCGTTTCCTTCCTCATTTTTATTGCTCCCCATTTCCTTAACCAGGGGGCTCCACTGATGAGCATTATGGCAGGAGGGACAGGAGATGTTGCCCACATTCACTTCTTTTCCTGTCTTTTTATCAAATATAGGGGAAAAGTCGATAGACTGCCGGTCGCTTCGCAAAACATTATTCACCAGTCTCTCTTCAGGGTGTGTGGCAATGAGCGGTATCTTGTTTTTTGCTACGCCGTTCCTGGAATGGCAGCTGTTGCAGAGAGAGTTTACAATGTCCTCGTTGTACCGTACTTTTCCGTATTCACGGCCCCACAGCTTCATTTCATTGGGACTGTTGTGGACGAGATGGCATACTCCGCACTGACCCGACTCCTTGACAGTCTGATCCAGCAGATTCCTGGCTTCAGGGCCGGTGATGTTCAGATCATGGTCCGTTCCATCCACAAAGGCTTTATCCTGATGGCATGTTTTGCACAGATCCGACGACGGTGAATTGGTTTTTCTCAGGAAGCTGTTTCTCGCATCTCCCTCAACATTTTTATATGTATAATTAATGACAGGATTGTTCGGGTCCCAGGTGTGCGGATCATGGCATGTTAAGCATACAATCTTCCCTTTCTCGGTCTTGTTCCCGTCACTGTCATACAGGGGAAGTGTAGTCGATATATTGAATTTATCCAGGTTGACGTCTACTGCATGAAAATATTTTCCGAGCAGTTTCTCTCTTGCAGCCCCATTTTTATTATGACAGGCCGTACATAGTTGCGAGACAAAATCATCCCTGCCCGAAAGCTCCTTCGCCCATAATTTTTTTGCTACTGCGTTATGGGGGACATGACATACGCCGCAGGGCCCCGAAACAAGGGGGGTAAAGTTCTGCGCATTTTTCTCTTCCGGTGCAGTTACTGCAAGGTTGTGGTCAGATGTTGCAAGCTGTTTTTTATCTGAATGGCAATTTATGCACAATTCAGAAGAGTCGTTGGATATTCTCAGGAAACTGTTCGAAGAGTCACCCTCAACACCTTTCCCTCCCCTGTTCACTGGTGAAGAGGGGTCCCACCGGTGAATGTCGTGGCACGTAAAACACTGGACATACCCCTTTGAATTTTTCGTTCCATCTTCCGCAAACAGGGGAAACTCGTCAGACAGTTCTATTTCCGATGATGGTTTTACACTGATGGGATGAGAATGTTCACCTATGCGTTTTGTCTTGTATTCACTGTCCTCTCCATGGCAGGAAAGACACAATTGGGATGCCGGGTTCCCTTCCTCCAGAGGCCGTGCCCACAACCTCTTTCCCGCCGCGTTATGGGGTGTGTGGCACGCCCCGCAGGGGCCCGATTCATCCAGGGCCTGGTCCTTGATGTTCTTTTCACCAGGAAGGGTTACGCGAAGATCATGCTTCGTGTCAATCAGGTGCTTTTGTTTTTCATGACAGGTTATACACAATTCAGAGTTCTTATTTTCAACAACCAGGATCTTGTTCCCCTTTGCTCCGTGTATTTTGTGGCACGACTGGCATATTACTTCATTTCTCTTCGTGGCCACTTCACCTCCGGACTCAAACAGTTCGTCCGGCAAGTTGAGGGCCGTTGAATGAAGAGGATGTCCGTTTGAGAATTTAAAAGAAGCTTCATTCCTATGACACCTTTCACATAAATCGGAGTCAGTATTCACCTCACGGTAAAGGGCTGTTCTACCAGACGGGTCACCGTGGGGAGCGGCACCTTTCCCGTGGGCCGAATGGCAGGTTCCGCAGTATATCTCACCCTTAACGCTAAGAGGAAGTTCGATCGGAACAGTGATATTTTTCGAGGGTTTGACAAATACAGGGTGTCTTTTGTCCGTCCAGGTAATGTGCCGCGAATCCTGGACATACCCATCGTGGCAGCTGTAGCAGATTTCTTCGGAACTGACAACTCCCTGGGTATCCTTCATAAGGATGTTCCCCGGTTCAAACTTTACCAGTGTCTCCTGATCGGTCCTGAAATCATTCAGCCACATGATATGGCAGACAACACAGTCTCTTTTTGAAGACATATCTAAAGCAAAGGCTTCATGAACCGGAAGGATAATAAGAAAGGTGATCGTCAGAAGAAGTACATATCTGGTATATCTGGATGCAAAACGCATATAAATTAAATCCCAAATCTCAAGCACCTCGGAATCGAGTTGTACCGACAAATAACAAATAAATGCCAAATTAGAGTGATCCGGAATCTGTCAGTTTGAAAGTTGGCATTTGAAATATATTTGGAACCTCATCTTTGGTTAATGTCTATTTTTCACTCTAACATCTTCAAAACAGTAATCTTATTGGCTCTCATTTCCACTACAAGTAGTCTATCATTTTTATCAACAAGAATTCCCACGGGCGTATTAAATCTTCGCAGCTTGTTTTTATTGCAAATTACTCCCCGGAACTTTCCCAGTTCCTCAAAGGCCTGCACGACTCCCATATAGCTGTCGCTGATCAAAACCCGGTTCCTGTTGTCCAGAGCAACTCCTTTCGGCCTGAACAGGCTGCCCTGCACCACGCCCCAGGAACCAATGTCAACAATATATTCTCCGAAGGGATCAAATTTCTGCACTCTCGTATTGAGCACATCTACGATGAATACTTCATTATATTCATTGAGTGTCATAATACCGGGAAATCTGAATGTTCCATAATCTTCCCCGAACCCGCCAAACTGGAAATCATAGACACCGTTCTGCTTGTACACTTTTATTCTATGATTTTCATTATCGGAAATATACAGGAAATTCTCCAGGCTGGACGCAGCTACATCAACAGGATCTGAGGCAACTTCCCCGGCACCTGATTTAACGGTAAACATGTAAAGGAACTTCCCTTCTGTGTCAAAGGCCTGTATCCTGTGATTCCCCGTATCAGCAACAAAAATCTTATTGGACTCTGATATGTCTATTCCAACGGGGAGTTTGAACTGGCCCTTCCCGGAGCCTTCGCTGCCAAAAGCGAACTTCCACCTGCCATTTTTGTCGACAACAATAATTCTGCTGTTCACGCCGTCAACAAGATAAATATTCCCCTTGGAATCCATGGCGAGATCACTCGGCTGATTGGCACCCGGCTTGATGTCAAAAAGGAACTTCGTATTAATGCATTCCAGAGCATAAGACCCCGATGGAATGAATAAAACTGCAAGAAGAAGTAGTAAATGAAGAATGAAAGGTCGCACGGCAATAATTATTTTTTGATTTTATTGTAACATTCCTGCAGAGATTTCTGGGAGATCAGAAATCTCTGCAGGAAAGAAATTACGGGGTTATTCGCCGAAGAGGTTTGGTATGTAGAATTTTTCGTATTTCGTGACCATTCCCTTGATGTTCAGCTGTTCAAGGTCAATGGTCCTGTTTTTTGCAAATCCCAGTTCTTTATATTCAAGCAGGCCCTTCCGTGAATGGCATACTTTGCATTCATGCCCTTTCGGTTTTATGTTCACATGAAATTTTTTCTTCACGTTATCCCTCTGTTCAGGGGTAAGTTGGTCTCTGACTTTCACATAATCCTGCGCAAGGTCTGAATCCTGTATCTGGATTGCAGAATTCAGTTTATCCCCACTTTTGAAGAAGGGCGATATCTTGGAGAACTGGTCCTCAACTTCTTGAAGGTTTCCTGTCTCCGGGTCATAGGCGGTTCCAAAAAATGGCCCCGGAGGGTTCTCATTAAATGGATTATACCACCTGTACACAACGTCCACGTCCTTTTTGTCTTCAATGTGACAGGTCTCGCATACAAAAAATTGTGTATGCATGTTGAGCATGGCCCTGACTTTCTTATTCTTTGCATGGGGGTAGTCAGAGTGACAGATATAGCACACGGGGCGCATGTTTTCAGGGAGCTGCGGATACTCAACAACATTGTGAAAATGCCTGTGCTTCTCGTATTCCTCCTGCCGTCTCACTTCCTCGAGGATTGCAGATCTCTGGGATTCTTCTATCTTTTCCTTTATAGGGACCAGCACAGCAGGCCCGTGAGGAGAGAAGGTAATCTGGTAGATAACTGCTATAAAAACTGTCAGCGTGATAATTTTAAATATAAACCCGATTAAATAAACTGACTTGGGATGTTCCAATCGTTTCGGTTCGCCTGGCACTTGAACGTCACCTCCTTTAATTCGTGTCGAATCCTTTATCCTTTAAAATTTTCTTCATGTATTCTTTTTCTTCCGGAATTTCGTCCAGGTTATTGACATATTCCAGAAAGTGTTCTTCTATCTGGTGCTCCCTCGTTATCCTCCCCGTGATAAATGACCATTGCAGCGGAAATCTTCCGGGCACAAGATGGACGTTCGACCAGTGCCAGAAAACTATAACGGTAATTGCCATAATTGCCTCGTCAGCATGCATCAGCCTCGCAAGGTCCTGGGCAAACTGCGGGTTCGGCCATATGGTTGCCATTAATTCTGGGTAGAGCAGCGTTGTTCCTGCAGCAACAAGGACAAAAGTTCCCCAGAGGATAGCAATATAATGGAGCTTCTGCTTATACATGAATTTATGCATCCTGGGACGATGCTGCTCTTTTCCGAGGAAATATTTAAAATCATGAATTATGTCCTGCAGATCTTTCAGATGGGGGATCTGCGTTCTCTTAATATCAAATTTCTTCTTCAGAACCTTGTGCGCCGTCCCCCCGATAATCGTAAACAGGTGATACACGCTGGCAAATACCATCCACGCAGCTGCCACCCTGTGTACAATTCTCGCCGCATCAGGACCACCAAAGAGTTTCATTATGATCGGGGCCCACCAGAGATCGGCAAAGTGCAGCGTAAGTCCAGTGGCTGCAAGAACAAGGAACGTTATAAAGGTCAAAAAATGCTGTATCACGATATGCATCGAATATCGCGGGAGGTCCCCAAGAGGGTCTGATTTTACATACTTATAAATGTCTCTCGGGATATTCCCCACACCTTCAACATGGGTATAGTACTCATCAGTCTCCATAGCTTCTGGAGAATCTGCTATATTTTCACTGGATGTTGACATCATGCCTCCTTTATTTAAAATAGTCCCTGAATTTTAATATTACCTGGGCTTCCTTTTCGAAACTCCCCGCCAGGACGTACCCTGCTTAATCTGCCATTCTATGCCGTCTTTCTTTCTTCCGATAGTTTCAATCAAAGCAAGGGCAAGGAGACCCAGCACGGACCCGTAAAAAGCAAAGGTTAAACCGAAGTTAATAGAATAGAGCAGCGGTTTTTCATGGGGCTCTATTGCAGAATGAACATCAATCTGTGCAAACCGCTCATTCACATCCTCATGGCACTGCCTGCAGGTATTTATAAGATTCTCTTTATGCACCGTAGAATGGGTTTCATCTTTTTTATAGATATCATGAATAGCACTTGTGGCATGACAGCTTACACAGTCAGCAGCCTCAGTTGAACCAAGACCTATCGCCTTTCCATGAATCGACTCATTGTAGGTTGCGACTGCTTCAAGGCTTTCGTGTGACACATTGAACCTTTTCATCAGCACGAGGTCAGCGTGGCAATTCTTGGAACAGAGCTGAACAATCTGCTGGGGAGAACGGGATGTCTTGGAGCGCAGCCTGTGTGTTATGTGTTTGTACGCCTGCGTAACGCCCTTTCTTTCATGGCAGTTCAAACAGCGGCTCAATGTCTCTTCAAAGGAGATCCGGTCTTCCTGCACCCTGGTATAGATCGGGTTGAGATGGCAATACTTGCAATAGGGTTTCGCCGACTTCAGTTCCTCAGGGTCGTCTTCTTTGAGACCGTGGACGCTCTTGTTATACACATCAATTATCTTTTTATGTGAAAAGTTTTCCTTGGCAAAGGGAGGTTTGATATGACATTCATTGGCGCAGTTGACTTCTTCCGTAACAGGATCATGGGGCAGCTTATCAATGTAGCTGTGGCAGTCTCTGCAGGGGACGTTTCTGTGTGTCGTATTCCCGTATATATTCTCATTGACGTAATAGCTTTTCTTCCGCCCTGTTTCGTCAATTCGGCCGATCTGACGATACTTGTGACACATCAGGCAATTCTCCTTGTCCGCTGCATCTGCTCTGGGAGCAACAAAAGCGCAAATAAGAAGTATTGCAAGGAACAAAGATGTTCTGGTTAAAATTCTCGTGAGTTCCAAGTCCACCCCTCCTGTTCAATCAATTTTTTTATTTATTTGTGCTGAGATTTATGGGGGTATTTATCATGAATAACGACCCCGCTCTTGATAGCGACCTTCAATAATAACACAGGAAGTCTGCAGGATTTTATTAAATTATATTAATAATCATATAAGGGCCTCTTTATCGATGAGGCAATAAGGCATACAATGTAAATTTGAGATGTTTGGAGGGGTATTCCGCTTTATTACATTCATGGTATAATGCTGGCAGGCTTTCATGAAGACCAGGGGACTATTTGGCAATACTCAGCATATTTATATATTCCAGATATTCCTCTGATTTTTTTGACAGTTCAACACCCATTCCATCATAGGAATCTCCTTTCTTGATAAGCCTGGCTACCTTCACGTGAACTGTCACATCCTTTGCCTTCGTTGCAAGATGCATCTCAAATTTTGAGGAGAGAGGGAAGAGCATGGGTGCATTGACACGCATCCCGCTCTTTGACACATTTATCACCGTTGCTGAACAGAGAATTTTGCCGCGGAGGAATTTGGCAGGCTGTTTTGTGGATATTCTATTATGGGCCCTTTGGTTCATACTATTAACTCAGGCAGAGCTTCTATCTTTCAACAAGAGAATGATCCTGCTTTCTGATATGGAACCATCGTATCACATTCGCTGTATTTTTAATAGACCATGAGGAAGGGGAGCAGAGAGATGCCGCAATGTGCCTATGAAATGAAATGGCGCGCCCAGAAAAAGTCACCGCGCCAACCTCCTGATCCGCAGGCAAGTCGCCTTTCTTCAAAACCCTTAACTTTCAGTATCAAATTTTTTTCTAAGAGGTTTATCAAACCAACTCAAAGCGCCCTCTACATATGAGGGCTTTTTTAATGGAACAGAAAGGATTAAAAGGGAGTTGACTATCACCTATGTGATGGACTACGATCCTTTCCTGGAAACACACGGGATAACTCAGGAAACTTGTGACAACCTTGAGTTATGAAAACCTGATGCTACAGGTAATTTTTAATAAAACATGGCAACCCTAATAGCGTGGTACATTTATTCCATAACTTTCCATTCCCTCTTCACATTGTCTTCAAAATTATCAGGTATTGTAAATAACAGATAAAAAACATGTACCGCCGAACCGCTTGAGACAGCTTATCGTTAAGCAAGATGGAATGAATATACGATGCGGAGGTTGAGTTAAGGGGCCCCTTTTGAATACCTTCAATAAAAGCCTGCCTTAATCAGCAAGACCAATTTAAAAACATAGGAACTTTAAACAAAATTCATGGGAATTTTTAAAAGGCGAGATGCGCCAAAAATAAGGAGAGAGGAATGAAAAGATTATTGATTGTCTTAACAGGAATTATGGTTTTATTGGGGAGCACTTATGCTTATAGTTTTAATGGAGAATTCAATTTAAATGAAATGAAGATAAAAACTTCAACGACTCATAGTCCGCTTAAAGTCGGAGAAAATGCTGTCACGGTTGAGATAATTGATGCAAAAGGTGCAAATATTAAAGATGCACAGGTGTCTGTATATTTTTTCATGCCTTCAATGCCGGCGATGAATTATGAGGTAAAGACCTCTCTGGATGGAGTGAAGTATGCAGCAGTGATTAAACCGACAATGCCCGGCAAGTGGGCGGCTGATATTAAGGTAAAGAAATCAGGCGGAGAGGAGAGCAAGGTCCAGGTCGATTTTGAGGCTAGATAACTACAAAGGAACGTACATGAAAATAGCTGCCATTTTACAGATTCTACTGCTTCTGGCAGCCGTTACAGCCTATGCGGAACCAGCTGTTTCCGCATCAGGCCTTTCTCCTCTGGAAGGTTTAATAAAGGAGGCCCTTGAAAACAACCCGGAGCTGAAGGCGTATGATGCAGCTGCAGAGGCAGTCATGCAAAAACCGTCGCAGGTCAGGTCTCTTGATGATCCGCGGCTCGGATTTGCACTTTCGAACCTGCCGGTTGATACGTTCAGTTTTGATCAGGAACCAATGACCCAGAAGCAGATATCGTTGAAGCAAAAATTCCCATTCCCTGGCAAGCTTGACCTGAAAGGCAGTATTGCTGATCGGGAACTGGATGCTGCGAGGGAAGAGTATGATGAAAAGAAGAACAGTATCATCAGCAGAGTCAAAATTGCATACAACAATCTCCTGTTTGTTCAAAAAGCGCTCGACGTAACAAATAATAACCGCGGCTTGCTGATTGAAATTATTAAAACTGCAGAGACAAAGTATGCTGTTGGAAATGCAGGGCAGCTGGATGTAGTAAGGGCGCAGATGCAGCTTTCCGGAATGATAAGGAAAACAATTCTGCTGAAGCAGCAAAAAGATACTGCTGTGGCACGGCTCAATACCCTGCTGAACCGGCCTCTGCTGACGGATATTGATGCTGCGGGAACTCTCACGCGGACCCCTTTGTTCATGACATTTGCGGACCTGGGCAGTACGGCTGAGAATACAAGGCCTGCGCTTACAGGACTGCAGCATAAAATTGAGCAGTCCCGCCTGGCTGCCAGGTTAGCTGAAAAGGAATATTATCCTGACATTGATTTCGGGCTAAGTTATGGCCAGCGTGACGATGCTGACGGTATTGAACGGCCTGATTTTGTATCGGCATCAGTGACCGTCAATATCCCTCTCTGGTATAAGACAAAAGAAAGCAGAAAAGTCCTGGAGGAAAAGGCGAAGGGAAAAATGGCGGTAGAGCAGTATAACTCCATGAAGAATAATATGAATTTTCGCATAAAGGAGCTGATTGCTGAAATAGATATGTACGGGCAGGAGATAGAACTGTACAGGACAGGGTTTATACCCCAGAGCGAGCTGTCATATTCAGCTGCTCTGTCGGGGTACAAGGTGAACAGGGCCGGTTTTTCAGACGTAATTAGCAGTCAGATAACTCTGTATAACCACAGGATAGATTACTACCGTGCAATTGCTAATCATGAAAACAGGATTGCAGAGCTTGAAGCAACTGTAGGAAAACGTATTTATTGAAATATATTCCAATGATCGAAGAGGATGGAGGATAACAGAATGATCAAGAAGGTCATACAACTTGGCGGCTTGCTCCTCATACTAGTGCCGGCACTATTATTCTGGTCTGCCTATCGTGCTGACACAAGGCCCGCTCAGGGAGAGGACGTGAAAACCGGGCAGGCTGCTTCAGAGGACAGTAGCGCAGGGCAGACGGAGGAGAAGAAACGAAAAATAAAATACTGGGTTGCGCCTATGGACCCTAACTATATAAGGCAGGAGCCGGGCAAATCGCCTATGGGGATGGACCTTGTGCCTGTCTATGAGGAAGAGGGTGAAAAGTCTTCTGAAGGTGTAATCAGTATCGATCCTGTGACTGTCCAGAATATCGGTATCAGAACTGCGAATGTTACTAAGGGACAACTGAATAAAAAAATCAGGGCCGTGGGGCGAATAACATATGACGAGAAGCTTGTTGAACATATTCATACGAAAATATCAGGGTGGGTAGAAGAGCTTCTTGTAGATACCAGCGGTGAAGAAGTGACGAAAGGACAGGTTCTTTTGACATTTTATTCTCCGGAACTGGTTGCTACCCAGGAAGAATATCTTCAGGCCATCAGATATCGTAAGACTGCATCCAAATCGGAATTCGCGGAAATTAAAAAGGGAGCGGAGTCACTCGTTGAAGCGGCAAAGAAGAGACTTCTATATATGGATATCAGCCCCGGACAGATTGAGAAACTTGAGCAGAGTGGAGAAGTCAGGAAAGAGATGAAACTTTATGCGACAAGGTCCGGAACTGTTATTGAAAAGACTGTGCTTAAGGGCATGAAAATTGATCAAATGAAAGAGCTTTACATGATTGCCGATCTGTCAAAGGTTTGGGTGATCGCTTCAGTTTACGAATATGAACTCCCCTTTATCAGGAAAGGTCAGGAGGCTGAAATGACGCTTTCCTATGATCCGGGGACGGTCTACAAAGGCAAGGTCACGTTTATCTATCCTTATCTCTCCAAGAAGACACGAACGGTAGAAGTCAGGATGGAATTCGATAATCCCGGATTAAAGCTGAAGCCTGATATGTACTCCGATGTTGTGATTAAATCGAGCATTGGAGGTACCGAAAAACTTGTTCCTTCAGAGGCCGTGCTGAGGACAGGTTCACGCAACGTTGTTATAACTTCTCTGGATAAGGGGAAGTTTCTGCCAAAGGAAGTGACTGTCGGTGCTGAGGGTGAAGGCTTTGTACAGGTCCTTTCCGGCCTTGAAGAAGGCGAATTAATTGTTACCTCGGGACAATTTCTGATTGATTCCGAGAGCAATCTGAGAGAGGCAGTTAATAAAATGCTGGAGGCAGGGAAAAAGACGGACAGCAGACAAACAGGCACACAGACAAACAGACAACAGGCAACGGCAAAGGGACAGCAGACTGAGGCAGGGGAGAGGGTGTCTCTAAGTGAGGAGCAGAAGGGTATGATGGCTGAGCTTATCTCACACTATCTTCAGGTGCATGAAGCACTTGTTTCAGAATCGGGCAGCGAGGTGGCGGCAAAATCGCATCCAATTCATGCGCTGCTGGACAGGCTTAGAGAATCGGACGGGCAAGGGGATATGAAGGAGACAATAGAATCAATAGATGCTTCACTCGAAGGCCTGCATTCCGGAGACCTGCAGACTGCCCGGACATCTTTCAAGACATTGAGCAGAACAATGAAAGTCCTTGTAAAAGGGGCTGCAAGGGAAGAGGCAATTGCGGCAGGTATGAAAATATTCAACTGCCCCATGGAGGAAGAGCCCTGGATCCAGAAGGGCTCTGACATGAAGAACCCCTACCTCGGACAGGATATGTGGATTTGTGGAATTGAGGAAAAGTTCTGATGCTCGAAAAGATCATTGAATACTCCATCAAGAACAGGTTTCTCATAATATTTGCGGCCATTCTCATCTTTGCTATGGGAGCTTACTCTCTTGCGAATACACCGCTGGATGCCATTCCTGACCTGTCTGATGTTCAGGTGATTGTGTTTACCGAGTACCCGGGACAGGCCCCTCAGGTGGTTGAGGACCAGGTCACATATCCTTTGACTACGGCAATGCTTTCAGTGCCGGGAGCAAGGGTGGTGCGGGGATATTCTTTTTTCGGGTTTTCATTTGTCTACATTATATTTGATGACGGCACGGATATTTACTGGGCGCGGAGCCGGGTGCTTGAATACATTAATTATGTCTCAAAAAAGCTTCCTAAGGGAGTAGTGCCTTCCCTTGGCCCGGATGCAACCGGAGTTGGGTGGATCTATGAATATGCCCTTGTTGACAGGACAGGGAGACATGACCTCTCAAAACTCCGCTCTATTCAGGACTGGTTTCTCCGCTATGAACTGACTTCTGTTGAAGGCGTTTCCGAAGCAGCTTCAGTGGGAGGGTTTGTCAAACAGTACCAGGTCGAAGTCGATCCGAACAAGCTTGTTGCGTACAATATTCCCCTGTCAAAATTGAAGCGCG
>CALZGI010000017.1 GCA_945786855.1 Thermodesulfovibrionia bacterium
GTTCATTGCCTCATTGTTGTTCGTGCTCGATACAATCAGGTTACAGTAGGTAATCTGGTCGTGCTCATTGACCCGGTAGTGATGAAACAGGGTCCCTCTCGGGGCCTCGACCAGGCCGATCCCCTCTTCTGCCCGGTCACCCTTCACAAGAAGGTCCTCTCCCTGAAGGTCAGGATCATGCAGCAGTTCCTCGATTTTCTCAATACAGAAGATCACCTCAATCATACGGGCCCAGTGATAGGCGAGAGACATGTTGTTCGGTTTTCCGTTGGTCAGGGCTTTAAACTCCTCCAGGGCCTTCTGGGCTTCGGGCACATCTATGAAACCGGCAGTGTTCAGCCTGGAGAGCGGTCCAACGCGGTACCATCCATCAATATGTCCCCGGCTCCTGATAAAGGGGAACTTGTTATATGACCAGGACCGCACCTCTTCCATGATATAGTCATTGTAGTTCCGGTAATCCACCTGGTCAAAGATCGTGTTGCCGCTTGCATCAATGGCCCTGAGGTTCCCGTGGTACAGATCGAGTGCGCCGTCTTCACGGACAAGAGAAAGATGGCTGGAATTGAAGGCGGCAAAATGCTGGATCACATCCATATGATCAATAGTATAGTTTCTCGCCAGTGAGAGCGCTTCACGGGCCCACTGTTTCATCTTTTCCACATCTTTCAGAAAAAAGTCTCTCTCCTTTATGGACAGGTTCTTGTTCACACCCCCGGGGACTGCGCCCGTTCCATGAATCTTTTTCCCTGACGTTGCCTTGATGACTTCCTGTCCGAACTTCCGCATCATTACACCCTGGACAGCGAGGTCCGGCATTTTTTTGATGATGCCGAAGATATTGCGCACTTTTGGATCGGCATCAAAGCCGAAAAGCAGATCAGGAGAACATAAATGGAAAAAATGCAGAACATGGCTCTGGAAGATCTGCCCGTAATTCATGAGGCGCCGTATTTTTTCAGCCGTGGGAGTCAGCTTTTTTGCACCCACGATTATGTCCATGGCCTTGGCAGCAGCCAGCTGATGACTCACGGGACAGATACCGCACAGGCGCTGGACTATGACAGGGATCTCCCAGAAAGGGCGTCCGTGGATGAACCGTTCAAACCCTCTGAACTCTACAATGTGAAGGCGGGCATCCTTCACATTATTATTGTCATCAAGGTGAATACTCACCTTCCCGTGCCCCTCAACCCGCGTGAGAGGTTCAATTTCTATCACTTTTGTTTTTGCCATTTATCTCTCTTTCCTGTTCATCAATAATCAGTCATATCTGATCAGCTCGTACGGCAGATCTGCGGGGACTCCCTTGATCAGTGCAGTGAGCGTCTGCCATAGAGTATCCCCCGATGGAGGACATCCTGGAATCTGGCAGTCTATCCTGACAACCTCGGAGCAGTTGTACACTTTATCCAGAATAAGCGGGAGGGCCGGATCATTGGGTATGTCATTCGTCGCATTGAACACAGTGGGGCTGTTCATGTATGCCTCTTCCAGACATTCCCGAAGGGGATCTTCCGAATTCATAATGGCATTTCTCATTACCGGGAGCCCGCCCATAATCGCACAGGCGCCGACAGCCACGAGTACATCACACTTATTCCGGAATTCCTGGAGGGTGTGGACATTCTCTTCATTACAGCAGCCGCCCTCTATGAGACCGATGTCACAGTGTTTCGTAAACTTCTTAAGGTCATTCAACGGCGTTTTGACAAACTCGGCTACTTTCAGCAGGTCGAGAATCCGTTCATCAATGTCAAGGAACGACATGTGACAGCCGAAGCATCCTGCCAGAGAAACGGTGGCAATCCTTTTCTTCATTCTTTCCCCCGCCCCGACCGGGTATTCTCAATTTTACTGCCGATGGGAGCATTATCATATTTCCTCTGTCCGATCGGTTCGTGGAAACCAAGTCTCTTCCTGATGATACAGCCCACCGGGCATGTCCCGGCGGCGACGGCCCTGTCATTCACATCCACATCCGTGTCTGCAAGGTTCCTGCCGTCAACACCGACCCGTTTATAGATTCCCCGTCCAATGTAGCCGAAGACGTTTTTCCCGTCTCTCTGCCGTGAGGCCCTGATACAGCGCCCGCACCGTATGCAGCGGTTCTTGTCGAGCAGGATATCCGGGTGAGAGGCGTCAATGGGTCGAACAGGCTGTAAATAGGGATACTTTGCCGGCTCCACAATGCCAAGCCGGTATGCCATGGCCTGCAGTTCGCACCGACCGCTCGCTTCGCAAATGGAGCACAGGTGATTGCCTTCCTGAAAAAGCATGCTGATAAGATCACGCCGGCAGTTCAGTATTTCCGGTGTATCATTTTCAACGTCAATCCCCTGTTCAACGGGCTGTGTACACGATGCCGCAGGTCTGCCGTTCACTTTAACCGTACAGACCCGGCAGCTCCCCTGCGGCTCCAGCCCCTCAACATCACAGAGCCGGGGAATATATATCCCCGCCTGATCGGCAGCATCCATAATTGTCTGGCCTGCCCGGGCTTTCACCGTGACTCCGTCGATTGTGAATTGAATACTCTTTTTCATCGTTATCCGCCCTTTCACAGAACAGTTTCCTTAATCTTTGCTCTCCCCATAGACAGGATCATAAATCATTGACTGCCGCTTCGCGATCCTCCTTGATTCCTCAAGTGCCTTCTGAATATCAAAACTTGCCTGCCGTCCATCTGTCCGTTCCCTTATGAGTGAAGCATAGACGATGGGAAAATGTGCAATCGAGCTCAGCACCGGTTTGGGAGATGTGTGTCCCAGACCGCACCTGCTGGTCATCATGATGGTGGTACTCAGGTCTTTCAGGTAGCGCAGGTCAGCCTCCTCTGCAAGCCCGCCCATGATCTTTTGAATGCGCTCACGGAGAAAAACATTTCCTACGCGGCAGGGAGTGCAGTACCCGCAACTCTCATGAATGAAGAACTCCAGGAAATAGTCAACAATACTCAGAATGTTTCGCGTTGTATTGAAGGTCATAAAAGAGCCTCCTGTAGGAAGGTCTTCAAAACAGATTTTTCTGTGGAATGAGGACCGGCCTATCATGTCGCCGCCTGCGCCGCCGACCTGCACGATCGCAGGGTCATCGGCTCCCGCCATGTCAAGCACGTCCTCCACTCTAACACCTAAGGGCACTTCGTAAATACCGGGATGAGCGCAGTCTCCGGATACACTGAGCAGTTTTGTCCCTGTGCTCTCATCTGTTCCAATCCCGGCAAACCACTGTGAACCTCTATCAAGAATGCGGGATGCACAGCAAAAGGTCTCCACGTTGTTCACCACAGTAGGAGAACCGAGGAATCCCTTCTCCGCCGGGAAGGGGGGACGATTTTTCGGCTCTCCCCGCAGCCCTTCACAGGAACTGATCAAAGAACTTTCCTCGCCGCAGATATATGCCCCTGCTCCGAGCTGAATACGGACATCAAAGGCAAAGCCTTTTTTCCCCGCGATGTTTTGCCCTAACAAACCTCTCTTACGCCTCTTCTTCATCACACTCTCGAGATAGGGGAGGAGATATGCATATTCTGCGCGCACATAGAGAATACCCTTTCTGCTGCCGACAGCATAGGCGGCAATGGTCATTCCCTCGACCATGAGATCCGCCCGCTCAGTCAACAGCACACGGTCCTTGAACGTTCCCGGCTCTCCCTCATCGGCGTTGCAGATTATGTACCGCTCTTTTCCCTCTGCCCTGCGCGCCAGATCCCACTTTACTCCTGTTGAGAATCCGGCCCCGCCGCGTCCCTTCAGACCCGAACGACTGATCTCCTGAAGAACCGCTTCAGCCTTCATCTTCAATGCCTTCTTGAGACCGGCCTCTATCGGGAGCCTGTCCGCAAGGAGAACGTCCCCTCTCCTCCGGATATTATTTTTCACCATCGAATTGATGAGGGGATTCGCGTTATTCCCGTCGCCTTTTTTCTTCACCGGCCTCGACGGATCCATGTTCTTTTTTAATGTGCGGACCATGGTCCGCACAGACTGCGGGGTTAACTTTGTGACCACAGTCTCATTGATCAGGGCAGCCGGTGCCTGATCACTCATGCCGATGCAGGGGGTATATTCAAGAGAGAAATTCCCGTCAGGTGAGGTTTTCCCCATCTCAATGCCGAGTTCATCGGAGAAGACCTTGGCCACCTTGTCCACGCCGGCAAAGCGGTCAACGATGTCGTCGCACAGGCGTATTGTAATTTTCCCTTTTGGCTTTTCGGAAAAAAAAGAATAAAAAGAGACAAGCCCTTCAATTTCGACACGGTGTGATGAGAGCTCCCCTGCCAGCATTTCCATGGTCTCGCCGCTGATGCACCCACAGTTGCCCTGAACTTCCCTCAGGATGTCAAGAATACGGGTATTATCATGATCAAAGGCCTTGCACGCCTTATGTACGACCGCTCTGATACCTTTTCGCACTTTATTCACCAGTGGCTATGAGCCATTCTTATGTATGCACAAGCCTATTCATGTCCGTCGCTCCTTATTGTGTGATAATTTAAACATAAAAGCAGAGGGACTGCAAGTCTTTCTAAGGTAAAAGCTTGGCACCGCTTTTCCGCTGAGCAGGACAGTTTCCGTCTGCTCCACAATGCTTTTCACAGATGTATATACCTGTCCTCATCAGACAAATACCTTGACAAATACTTGAAATTTAATAGAATTAATATAGGCGAAGGAAATTATCACGAAACACCGTCAGGTGCTTGAAGAGGGGGCGCAGCTGCTTCTGGAAAAAGAAAAGATTGAAGGGACGGACCTTAAGGCCATCCTCGACAGGGGAACCGGTGAGACCGCCTGAAATCCACCTCGCAGGAGGAAGGTGTATCAAATAACTTCAGTGTTCAACGCGGCTCCCTGCACATGATTTTCATACTACTTTCTTGCAAGATTTATCTGTCTCATATTAGAATTGTACAGTCTTTTAAAAAATGACGAGCATGACAGTGAACACGAGGATGTGCCATTGTCCTTTTTTTATCTGCACAATAGAGTATCTTACTATACATGCATTGGTAAATATCAATCTTCTCAGGAGGACCTATGGAGCACCAGGTGAAAATGTACACACTCAGCACCTGCAGTCACTGCAAGGCAGTAAAGAATTTCCTCGATGAATGTACCGTCAAGTATGAATTCAGCGATGTGGATTTACTTACCGGGGAAGAGCGGCTTGCTGTCATCGAGGAAGTAAAGAAACTGAATGAAGCATGTTCGTTCCCGACAATCATTATCGGAGATAAGGTAATCGTCGGCTTTAATGAAAAGGACATCAGGGAGGCCCTGCACCTGGCATGAATAAGGAAGAACTCTATCAGATGCTTCAAAAATCCCAGGAACCAAAGGGGTTCTTTTTCAACAAAGACAGAGAGCTCGTCAATGATCTCCTGAACAGTCTCCTGATCAACAAGGAACGCTACGGCTACATGTCATGCCCCTGCAGGCTTGCCGCGGGGGAGCGCGAAAAAGACAAAGACATTATCTGCCCTTGTGAATACCGGGACCCCGATGTCCATGAATACGGCAGCTGTTATTGTGCCCTCTATGTCTCAAAAGAGCGGAACGAGGGCAAGATGGAAGACGCTGTTGTTCCCGAACGCAGGCCCCCTGAGAAAAGACCATTCTGATTTCATTCAAAGTGCACTGTTCCTGAAAGATCATTTATTTTTTTCCGCCCATTCGGCAATCCTGACCGCCCTGTAGGTGAATATGTCCATGAGCTTTCTCCTTATTATAAAAGGATGTAAAAAGAGTGCGGGCAGATACAGTTGATACGTCACCTCATCCTTCATGAGAGTCCCCTCCGGGGCACCATCGAGTACATGCACATGGACCCATGATTTATAGGGGCCCTTTAATTGTACGTCTGTAAATTTTTGCGGCGGCTGATAATCGATGATCCGGCTTCGCCAGAGTATCTTTATCCCCAGGAACTTTATGGTGTAATCAAATTCTGAGTTTTCATGCACCCCATCATCGCTGTCGTTATTGAGCATGCAGAAGTCGAGCCATGGAGGGGTAATATCAGAGAGATTCCCTGGATCTTCAAAAAACTCAAAGGCCCTTTCCTGTTTCACGGGCAGTATCTGGGATGTGACAAGCCGGTACTTCAACGGGCTGAGCCGTTTTATTTCCATATGAAGGCTTGTTGGAAGAGGTATGGACATATCATTCATTTCTCTCTATACGATTATCACATGTAAGTAATCTGATTAGCAAAAGGGCCCCCTCTTTCCTGCCCGGGGAAGACGCTGATATGATCTGAATCATGTTTACAGCAGCAATAATAAATTAAAATTATTGATATTAAATTAAGGGAGGTAGTTACATGAGAAAAGTCATGATCGCACTTATTCCGGTTCTCATTATGTTTATCCCGGGAATATCGTCTGCTCTTGATGCAGGAGATAAAGCACCCGGTTTCGAGGCCTCTTCAACACACGGCACTGTCATATTATCTGAATTCGAAGGAAAGAAAAATGTGGTGCTGGCACTGTATTATGCTGATTTCACTCCGGTCTGAACCGATGAAATGCAATCTTTCCAGCGTGATCTGGAAAAATTTAAAGGCCTTGACACCCAGGTGCTGGGAGTGAGCAGCGACAGCATGGAAACACACATGAAATTTGCAAAGCAATATGACATTACCTTCCCCCTCCTCTCTGATCAGGACAGGCAGATAAAAGGGATGTACGGCAGGAACAGAATCACATACCTCATTGATAAAAAGGGGATCATTCGCTTTATCCAGACGGGGGTACCTGAAAACAAAGAAATTTTAAAGCACATCAGGAAACTGCCCCAAACAGCTAAAAGTCACAGTAATGAACAATTGAACGGGAAACAGGAGTGAGAAAGCCGGGCCCTATGATTGTTATCGTACTGATCATATTCGGAATCATATGGGTTGCTTACAGTTATCTCTCTGTGAGGGGAATCGAACATCCAAAGTACGTTGTCCTCGAGAAACATGGAGGGTATGAAATCAGGGAATATGATTCCTATCTTGCTGCAGAAGTTGTTGTTGAGGGATCACAGGAAGAGTCACTCAGCAGGGGGTTTAAAATACTTTTCGATTACATCTCGGGGAATAACAGGGAGCAGGAGTCCATAAAAATGACCGCTCCCGTTACTCAGCAGCCAGAGGAAAAGTCAGAGCCCATTCCCATGACCGCACCGGTTATGCAAGAACAAAGAGAAGAGTCGTACGCAGTATCTTTTATGATGCCTTCGAATTATACCCTCGATACACTCCCGATTCCAAATGATCCGGCAATCACAATAGTAGAGAGAGAAAAGAACAAGGCTGCTGTCCTGCGGTTTGCAGGTTATGCTACGGAACAGAGGATTATAAATAAACAAGCCAGGTTGAAAAAATTCCTTGAAGAGGGTGGGTACGGAATACTTTCATCTTCTCATCTTTCACTCTACAATCCCCCCTGGACACCGCCGTTTATGAGGCGGAATGAAGTTATGTTTGTGATTCAATAGAGAGATATTATCTATTTCAGAATTAATTCCAGAACTCTATCTTATAAAGGAAAAGACATTGCGAGATTCTGGTTAAAGTTGATAGAGAATAATAGTGCAAAAATTTCACACACTGCCCCTTCCCATAAATTCCTGAACAAAAATCAGGGCAAAAACTCACATTGGTTATTCACACATCCTACCGGTCGCGGCAAAGTGCACGGGTAGAGGGGACATATAAGCCGCGCGTCTTCGCAGTATTCTCTCCATTGTTTCTCGTTGGACACTTCTTCCTGCACACTCATAGGGACGACAGGACATGTTGGGCAGTAGCAGTCTTCTGGACCCTCTACAGGAGCTATGAATGCACTGACGGTGCAGTCTTCATCAACTTCACACTCCAGAGGATCGACAGGCAGATAGAACTGGGAGGCAGTTAAAGTTTTCCCTCTCCCCGACCTCTCCAATCTGCTCCTTAAAAACTTGCCGGCCACGAGGAGTCTGCCGTCGGCCAGGGCGTCCCAGGCCCTCTCAATCTGATCGGAATCAGCACCGACACCGTTGAGATTCAGGCCGGAGATAGTCAGTGACTTAAACCAGTTCAGGTACGTGGCACGCATATAATAACAGGGCGTTGTGATGCAGCGTATTCCGAGGTCCTCAACCTGGAAGAAATAGCCTTTTGGCTCAGCATCGGTTGCAGCTATCCAGGCCCTTCCGGCATCGAGCACACCAAGTGTATTTGGTTTAACATCTATAAAATCATCGAAAGGTCTCATCTTTCCAAAAACAATCACCGCTCCAGTGGCAGTGGCATTCTCCAGGTCCTGAATCTGGGAGGAGCCGAGACCGGTCCTGCTCCAGTCAATTTCCGCAACATAGCAGCGTTCGCTTTTTGAACCATCACTGCAGAGGAGTGCACGTTTATTCAATGCCGAAATAAAGAATCCTCCGCAATAGGGACTCGCACATTTTCTGAAATCCATCTGCACTCGAACATACACAGCATCGGCAGTTGGGGCCGGGAGTATTGTTTGGGCATCAGCGGTTACTGCACAGATAACCAGAAGACCCAGAATGATTTTAAATAGACGCATGGTATTCCTCCTTCA
>CALZGI010000018.1 GCA_945786855.1 Thermodesulfovibrionia bacterium
ACTTCTTATGGTGATTCCACGCACTATGCTGACATGATCATGCCTGATGCGACCTATCTGGAGAGGTATGACTGGGAAGACATGGTCGACCCGACCCAGATTGGTGAGTACTACATCCGCCAGGCCCTTGTGAAACCTCTTGGTGAGGCGCGTGACTTCGGCGATGTAATGATAGAGGTCTGCAACCGCCTGGGCATCAAGACTGACTACAAGACCAAGGAAGAGTACGTCAAGATGTCAGTCGACATGACGCCCGGAGTGAAAGAAGCTGGCGGCTGGGCTTACATGGCGAAGCACGGTGTATGGAACGACGGCAATGCCAAATTCTATAGCTATAAGAAAACAGTCCCCGAAAGCGCGATAAAGGAAGACGGTGTGGTCTATGACGAGCAGGCCGGTGTGTACTGGAATGCGAAAAAAGCACATGCGGAAGGCAAGAGCTACTTCAAGACAAAGAATGCATACAAGTATTATGTAGCCACCAAGATGGGAAACACACTCCTCGCCGGGTTCAAACCGGACAAGATCAACAAGTCGGGCTACATGGAGCTCTGGTCACAGGTAGTGAAAGATGCCGGGTATAATGCACTTCCCGAGTGGATACCGGCACCTAACCAGAAGAGCATGGGACCGGATGATATGCACCTTACCACGTACAAGGTTTGTGTTCAGACCCATTCCCGTACCCAGAACAACAAGTGGCTGACAGAGATCTATCCGAACAACCATGCCTGGATAAACCCGAAGGATGCATCAAAAAGGGGAATCGGGGACGGCGATAAGATCAAGGTCAAGTCCTCTATCGGCGAGATGGAGACGTATGCCCATGTGACTGAGAATGCCCAGCCGGGCCATGTCCACATTTCACATCACATGGGACACTACCAGTACGGAAGATACGCATCCGGGAAGCGGGCGCCTGAAGGCAGGGATGATCCCGATGATAAGAACATCCACTGGAAATGGCACGGATCTCACCCGAACCAGATAATCCCGAACCGGGGTGACCGTCTCGGCGGATTTCAACGCTGGAACGACACCGTTGTACAGGTGAGAAAGGCCTAGCACAGGAGAGTTGTACATGTTGTTCACATATCCCCTCCCGTGAAGGGAGGGGATATAAACTCTATCGTGTGTTCATTGAAAAAACATGATAAGGAGATATTCGAGTTATGAAGGTAAATGAAAAACTGAACAATGCTTTTGAAACAGCACAACAGCGAAGCAGCATATACGGATTTCTGGCAAGAATGTACAGCAAAGAGGTGTCACAATCTCTGTTAGATAAGATCAGGGAACCGAAGTTTCTTTCCATGCTGTCAGAGATAGGTGCCAGGTTTGACGATGATTTTTCAAAGAAAGCCGATAACGGTCTTGTGGAAGACCTTGCAGAGGAATACACCCGTCTGTTTTTAGGGCCGGGGAAACACATTTCACCCCATGAGTCTGTGCATCACGAAAGAGATGACAACGACTGGGGCAGGTTGTGGGGGCAGTCCACTGTGGAAGTGAAAAAGTTTATCGAGTCTGCAGGGCTCTCCTATAAACCGGAATATTCCGGTCTGCCCGACCATATCAGTGTGGAATTTGAATTCATGCAGGAACTTGCGAAAGAGGAGGCCTCTGCGTGGAAGAAAAATGATACAGCCAGGGCACAGTATTGCCGTCAGATCGAGCAGAAGTTTATGGACTGGCACATGTCCAGGTGGATTCCCGGATTCTGTGACAAAGTTATGTCTGAGGCAGAAATGACTCTCTATAAAGAAATGGCGAGAGTGACCAGGAGCTTTCTGGAATTTGATGAAAGAGAATTAAGCACACGTCAATAGCAGAGAACTGACGAAACGGGGTAGAGCGAAACAATATATATTGCCAATCTCTTCCTGCCTGTAGCCGTTTTATTTCAGTTGATCCTTTAAACCTCTTGAAATATATGTATAAATTGGGCCGTGCTCACGCAGGTTGTTTGATTTTAACCGAGTTATCTGGCATGCTACATAAAGAAGACTCAGAGGCCGTTGTTCTTCAGTAACGTTCCTGAGTTTTTTTAGAAAACAACCGGAGTGACGTCCAGATAACATATGTGCCCGATCGAAAAGATCGCGATGCAGAGAAGAGGGGCATCATTCTCCTGTGGTGAGTTTCAATGAAAAAAAGCGGATCTTTTCTCATTCAAATTATTGTGGTCGCAGCAGCACTTGCCCTGTTGGCAAGCCTCGCAGCAGTTATTCATTATACAACTCCTGTTTCCGGTGATGGCACATGGAAAGAAGTAGAGATCCCGGCGGGATCGAGCTATTCAGGAGGGCTTGAGATACTGAAAGACAACGGCATTATCAAGAATAAACTTGCCCTTCTTCTCCTCGGCAGGGTGACGAATGCGGACAGAAAATTAAAGGCCGGATTTTATCATCTGAGTGCGTCTCTCAGTCCTTTTCAGATTTATAAGGACCTTATTAAAGGAAGAACAGTCCAGTTCAGCATTACCATCCCGGAGGGCTTAAGCCTGAGAAGAATTAAAAAGAAGCTGAAGAAGACCGGCCTTATGGATGATGAATCATGGGAGCTCGTGAATGACAGGGATTTCATGGATTCCCTCGGTATTGACGGGCCCAGTCTTGAGGGATATCTTTACCCTGACACCTACAACTTTCCGAAGGGGATCGATCAGAAGCTTATTTTCAGAATAATGGTCCAGAGATTAAGGCAGGTTTATGACGAGTCGATGAGAGCCCGCGCTGAAGAAATTGGGATGACTGAAAATGAAGTCCTTACCCTTGCTTCAATTATAGAAAGGGAGGCGATGTACAACTTCGAAAAACCCCTGATATCTGCTGTCTATCACAACCGGCTCAGGAAAAAGATGAGGCTTCAGGCAGACCCGACAGTCCTGTATGGTGTCAAAAAGAGATGGAAGCGGATCAGGTATAAAGATTTGCGGAGGCGGACGCCTTACAATACGTACGTAATCAAAGGATTGCCCCCCGGGCCGATCGGTGCGGCCGGCGAAGAGGCCATAAAGGCGGCCCTCTATCCTGCAGATGTTGATTATCTCTTCTTTGTATCGATGAATAACGGGAAACACTACTTCTCCAGTTCGGGGAAAGAACACATGAAAGCTGTAGTTGAATTCCAGCGGAACGGGAAAGCATTTGCCGGAAATGAAAGCAAAAAAGAAGACAAGAAAAATTAAAGTAGGGAATGTCACCATCGGAGGCGGAGCTCCTGTTATCGTCCAGTCCATGACAAAGACGGACACCCGTGATGTCTCTTCTACCGTAGCCCAGATAAGAAAACTTCAGGCTTCCGGCTGTGAAATAGTGAGGGTTGCGGTGCTGAATGCCGAGGCGGCAGCTGCCATAAAGCAGATAACAAAGCGGATTAAAATTCCTCTCATTGCCGATATTCACTTTGATCATAAACTGGCCCTCGCGTCAATGGAAAACGGGGCGGACGGATTACGGATAAACCCGGGGAATATCGGGAGTAAAGTGAAAGTAAAAGAGGTTGTGAGCGCGGCAAAGGACCGGGGAGTGCCGATCCGGATAGGAGTGAATGCCGGTTCCCTGGAAAAGGACCTTTTGAGGAAGCATAAGCATCCTACGGCACGGGCCCTCGTTGAGAGTGCCGGCAGACATATAAAGATACTCGAAGATTTGAAGTTCAGGTCAATCAAGGTGTCGCTCAAGGCATCGGACGTGATGAAAACCGTCGAGGCATACAGGTTATTCTCCCGGAAATATACCTATCCCCTTCACATTGGAATATCTGAAGCAGGCCCTGCTTTTTCCGGGACCGTCAAGAGTGCCGTCGGCCTCGGAATACTTCTGTCAGAAGGTATTGGAGATACGATGAGAGTGTCCCTGACCGCTGATCCGGCAGAAGAAGTGAAAGTTGCCTACGAAATTCTCCAGTCCCTTCATCTTCGCCGGGAGAGGCCGGAACTTATTTCCTGTCCAACCTGCGGGCGCTGCCAGGTTGATCTCAGGGGGATAGTAGACAGGGTCGAGCGTAAAATGACAAAGATTAAAAAGCCCATAAAAATAGCTGTAATGGGGTGTGTTGTCAACGGCCCCGGTGAGGCACGGGAGGCGGACATCGGCATTGCAGGAGGCAAGGGGATGGGCATTCTTTTTAAACAGGGCAAAGTGGTAAAGACCTTGAAGGAACGGGAACTCTTCAGTACTCTCATGCGTGAAATAAAGAAGATGGAAGTGCCCTAATGAAAAAACTCCTGACCGTTGTCATAACTGTTTTTGCCCTGCCCGGCTCACCGGCATTATCACAGGAAGACAAATCTCTGTTCGAAAAAAGCTGTATCCGGTGTCATTCTCTTGAGCGCATATTAAAGAAAACTAAAACTCTGGAAGGCTGGAGAAGGACAGTCTTGCGGATGTCTTCTTATTCCTTTGATGTGTTGTCGGCTGATGATATAGAAAATATGGCACAATACCTTGTTCGCAATGCGGAATACCGCATGCCTCTCACCGACAGTGAAAAAAAAGAAATGGATCTTATTACGAGCGCAGAGGATAACGAAGTCCTGAATTTTAAAAAACTGAGAGTAAATCAATTTATGGAACCAGAGGTCTGTGAGGGCTGTCATGCGGAGATTTATGACATGTGGAACGGCTCTATGCACAGTAAAGCATTCCTTAATCCTCTCTGGCAGAGCGCTGCCAAGTTATTTGTCAGTGAGGCATCAACTCCGGGTGAAATCCTGGAAATGCGGACATGCGTCAAGTGTCATACGCCGCTCGGGTTCCGGTCATACCTGATAAACTATCCCAAAGATGATTTCGACAAAGTTCCGGAACTTCCGGCCCAGGGGGTTTTCTGCAACTGGTGCCACAACATCAGTGACATAAAGCATATAGGCGATGCAGGCTATGAAGTTGACGCCGGGGGAGGTGAAGAGGATCCGTCGACAATGCTCGGTCCATACGGGGATGCTCATTCCAATATACACCCCACCAGATATTCAGAGCTGCACACCCGTTCCGAATTCTGCGGCCTCTGTCACAATGTTTCCCATGTCATAAACCGCCTTCCTATCGAAACAACCTACGATGAATGGAAAAACAGCCCCTATAACACGGGAGATCCTGAAACGACCGTGAACTGTCAGGACTGTCACATGCGGCAACAGCCCGGAATTCCTGCAACGGGCAAGACGGTGCGGCTTGATAATCCGGGCAAGTCAAGTAAATACGGGCCCATGCGAAAGCATGTCTGGACCCACTACTTTGTGGGAGCAAATGCTCTAATTACAAAGCAGTTCAGAAGCATCATACACGCTGAAATGGCTGTGCAGAATCTCAAAAATGCCGCAGATCTGGAAATCGTGACTGACGGTACATACAAAAAGAATGAAGTCTCCAGCATTCGGGTAAAGGTCGTTAATTCCGGGGCGGGACATTATCTCCCCACAGGGCTTACGGCGATACGGCAAATGTGGCTGTACGTCAAGGTCACTGACAGTGAGAGGAACCTGCT
>CALZGI010000019.1 GCA_945786855.1 Thermodesulfovibrionia bacterium
ATACTGGATCGACGTATTTCCTTCTCTTTTCTTTTCAACAAGAAATTTTAGTATTGTGCCTTTTCTCACGCTTTTTCTGAATTCAACCTTGTCCATTGCGATGGTGACAAAATTACTTCCGTGATACTCAAGGCTGGCCGCGATCCACGCGTATTCGTCGACCCATTTAAGCAAATACCCTCCAAACAGGAAGCCGAAATGATTCAGGTATTCAGGAAGCACTAATTTGTGATTTTCCATGTAATTAAAATCCTCTATTATATGCAGATTATTATAAGACTGATGCTGTTATTCCTTCAATGTCCTTTTTCATACAGTACAATGAGAAAAGTGCAGGTGTTGTGAAATAAAATAATTTTCGATATCTTAGACGCAATACTGAACACTCTGGACGTGACTATTATTATTCAAAGACAGATGCATATTATTTCATAAATCATCGAGTTAATTGTTTAATTGAACAATATCCGCACTTTTCTCATTCATGAAAGTAGTCTGAGCGTTGTAAGGACAAAAAACAGAATCCCCCTGTGCAGCGCTTCATCGTTAAAATCAAAGGTGCTGCTGTGGAGGGGGGGGCAGTCCTCTCCCATGCCGAGAAAAAACATTGCCCCCGGGTTTTTATTGATGTAATAAGAAAAATCCTCCGAGCCCATGACCGGCTCACTAAGTTCTCTCCATTCTAAATTCCCGGGATAGTGTTCGGTAACTTCTTTCCCTGCATTGACTACCTGACTGTCATTGATTGTGGCTATGTATGGCCTCTCATACTCAAGGTCATAATCAGCACCGGTATAGCTGCATTCGGCTTTCACAGCGTCTTCGATTAATTCAGGCAGTCTTTGTCCAACCTCATGGGATAGGTATCGAACGGACCCCGTCAAAATAACTTCACCTGGAATCACGTTGGCATTCGATCCGCCATGGATACTGCATGTGCTGATAACGACAGGATCCTGTGCCCTGGTTTTTCTCGAAGAGAGGAGACAGAGCCCGTTGATTACCCTGCCGGCTGTCAGAATTGTATCGATGCTTTCATGAGGGGTAGAGCCGTGTCCGCCTTTTCCTTTAATGGTCAGTCTGAAAATATCAGCAGCTGCCATAAAGGGCCCGGGCCTGGAGCAAATAGCTCCGGTTGGAATACCGGGCCAGGAATGAAGCGCAAGAACAGCATCAGGTTCAGGTTTTTTGAGGACCCCCTTCCGGACCAGGTCTTTTCCCGCAGCAACGATTTCTTCGCCGGGCTGAAAGACAAAACGGACTGATCCGTTGAAGCTGTTTTTTAACTTTTCCAGGATGAGTGCGGACCCGAGAAGAATGGCGGCATGTCCGTCATGCCCGCAGGCGTGCATGGTATTCTCTACTGTAGACCGATGGGACTGATTATTTTTCTCCTGAAGGGGGAGGGCATCCATATCAGCCCTGAGCGTGACGTTTTTCCCTTTCGTCTTTCCAGGCAGGAGAGCAACAATGTCTGTGCCAAGAAAGGGATCGTATATTTTTATATCGAGCGTTGAAAGTTTGGCACGGATAAGTTCGGAAGTATTAAATTCTTTTAAGGATAATTCAGGGTGTGCATGTAAATGATGTCTGATCTTCCGTATCCCGGGAAGAATTTTTTTTATTTCCTTTTCGATGTATGAATAATGCGGTGTCATATCTGGTGCTCTGCAGCTATGAACCTCTTACTTCCTCTTGTCCCTGATATGCTTGACGGTATGTCCTGCTTCTCCCACAGAACGGGTGTCAATATCAAACAGTTTGGTGGCTTCGATTAATTCTCCCAGCTTAATGTAGCCGTAATTTCTTGAATCAAATTCAGGGGCCTGATTGACTATCTTGTTCCCAACGGTTGCCAGATTGGCCCATCCCGAGTCATCGGCAGATGACTCATAGGCTCCCCGGAGAAGATTTACCAGACGCGTATCTCCCTTCAACTCCTTTGCTGACCTTGATTTACGCTTTGTACGGGTTGAATCCTCTGTCGTCAGTATTTCCGTGTATATAAATTTGTCGCATGCAGAGACAAAGGCCTGAGGGGTTTTCTTTTCACCAAAGCCAAATACCAGCAGGCCCATTTCCCTGATCCTTGATGCCAGCCGGGTAAAATCGCTGTCACTCGAAACAATGCAGAATCCGTCAAAACGGTTTGAATATAAAAGGTCCATCGCGTCTATGATCATTGCGCTGTCCGTTGCGTTTTTCCCCTTCGTGTAGCTGAACTGCTGAATGGGCTGGATTGCATGCTCGAGCAGGGTTTCTTTCCAGCTCTTGAGGTGAGGATTGGTCCAGTCGCCGTATATGCGTTTTACGCTTGAAACACCGTGTTTTGATATCTCTATCAGGAGATCATCAATGATGGATGATTGCGCATTGTCAGCATCAATAAGAACGGCCAATCTTTTTTCAATATTATTTGAAGATGTCATAAACAGGGACCCCTTCCATATTAAGAAAAAGTTCTATTTCTCAGAAATCGTGAAAGATTGTTCAAAGAGATCGTCAATCGCTTTCCTGCCTTCATCGCTCAGGTAACGAGTACCTGTAACTGCCACTGTCTTATGAGAAATAACGGGATCTGCTGTAATCCATTTATTGTTTTCCCAGGACACCCATTCTTTTCTGTCCTGTTCAAAAAGATACACTGGCCGGTTGAATAATTTTGCCAGTTCCACACCCCAGCCGGTTCCTCCCTTCACTGTACCGTTGGATAACAGCCATCCGACAGCAAAGACCTGATAACCGCTATTCACAATATGGAACAGCACCTGAAATATCTTTTGCATCATTGGTGTTGTAGCGAATGAGCGCTCCATTTTTTTCCTTATGATATCAGGGCCGACACCGCCGCGGGAGAGTTCTTCATCAGTCAAAACTTTCAGTCCCCGGTTACGGCTGATCTCATGTCCTTCAAAATTAAAAGTTACCTCTGTCATGCCCCATTTCTCGGCAGACATTCCGAAATACTCCTCTGTGCCTTTATGGCCGCCTGTATAGACAGTGATTTTTTTTGGATCCAGCATTCTCCACTCCTTTGAATGATTTCCTGTTTTATTAGCAATGCTATAGAATACAGGAAAATATAATTTATTTACCAATTTCTGACAGGGTACTGATTGGCATGGCTGCGAATAAACGCTTTGTAAACAGATATGTCAGAGCTGTGTTCCCGTCAGAAAATATATCAAATTGAACTATTCTTTGCTGGTGACTCTTTTGAAGTATGTACACTGCGGTTCTGCATGACAAATAAAAAAGCCGCAGTGTGACGCCTGCGGCTTTTTTTTATTTGTACCCCACCTTGCCGTGTAGAAAGGAACTATAAACCCTGTTTTCCAGGTGGGTGCCTTGTAAGTATGATCAGGCTTCCCCGAAGGGGCTCAACACATATTTTACTCTGGCTCCCATAAATAACATGGTCGGAATAAGTTTCAAATCCTATCACTAACAAGGCAGGTAACTTAATTCATACCTTATATACTTTTATATCATAAATGAGCCGATTTGCCCAATTAAAAATTATTATTACGGTAATAAATAAACTTAATGACGTACAGCCCGGGCAGGCTACTTTTTCACTCTGTATTTTTTCCGGACTTCCCGTATCTTTCCGCAGGTATAATCACCTTCAGGACATGCTGCGTAGAGACAACCGGGACCGGCTTTCTGAAATATTGTCGGAGCTATTTTACTGACCAGTTTTAACATGTCCTCAGCCATCTTCCTGATTTCCCACTGCGCACGGTTGCAGCATCTCTGCCGGAAAAAATGGAGGAGCTCACGGGCGTTCATGGTAACCATGATCTTTGTTTCAGCTGAATTCGGGAGAAGAAACCGAGCATCCTGATTAGCCGACTCGCCTTTTATCCCTTTAGCATTCAATTTTTTTACCATGCTATTGTATGCGCTCTGGGCTTCTTTCATAAAGGACGTAAATGCCTTCTTCAGCTCCTTGTCAGCCTTAATGACGGGAGGTATGACATAGTCAAATCCCGCTTCTTCACTTACATAGCGCTGGGATTGCTGGCTGTATGACGCAACACGGTGTCTCACGAGTTGATGGGAGCATGCTCTGGAAATACCCTCGATTGCGAAGGTGAAGGACGCATGTTCTATGGGGGTCATGTGGCCCATCTTGACAAGTTTGTCTACAAAAGATTTCTGGTCTTTCGTCTCTATTCTGCTTTTCAGTGATGTTATGTCTGCAGGGCTGTAGCATAGTTTTGCTGCCATGGCCACTGTTTCTTCGGGGTCAGGCGTATGACGTAAAAGGATGACTTTAAGTTTTGCTTCGGACATTCATACCTCCTCAGGGACTGCAGGGACTTGTAATGGATAATTAGGACTATAATAATGGAGAGAAATGGCGATGTCAATTCCTGAAGGGGCCTACATTTACTTATCCAGGAATGCCTTTTTTATTTCCTTCAGCCTTCTGACTGCCCTGAAGAGCACATCGGTTATACTGTGAGGTCTGGGACGAAATTTTATAGAACTCATATCCTCCATGACAAGCCCTTTTTCAATGAAAATTGAAGGAGATTTTGTCGTTGCCAGAACCTGGCTCGGATAGACGCTTCTATGTCCCGTCATCACGTAGCTTACGATGCAGGAAACAGCGGCATAAGGAGCGAGTTCAGGTCCGAAGAACTCAATTGCCATAATACTGGCCGAAATGGGTGTGTTCGCTGCGCCTGCAAGGAGGCTTACCATGCCTATGGCGGCAAACATGGACGGGTCATACCCGAGAAACATTCCTACGACGCTTCCCGCTGTCACGCCTACAAAAAATATGGGAGTGACCATTCCACCGCTGCCGCAGAATGCAAGCGTGACAGAGGTGAAGAGTATTTTCATGGCAAAGTCGAAGGGCAGTATACGCCCTCCCTGCAGCGCAGATTCGATTGTTTCAAGTCCAAGTCCAAGATATCGGGTAGATGTGAGGAGGGCGAGTGCAACTAAAACAGAACCTCCAATAAGTCCTTTGAAGGGCTCCCATATATGGATCTTGCGGCTGAGCGATTCAGAGATCTTCAGGGCTTCAATGAGCAGGAGGGAACAGAGGCCGAAAAAGACTGCGCCCCCGAGCACCTTGATGAAAAAGAATTCACTGAATTGCGGGACAAAATCAATCGTGTGATAAAAATATTCCACTCCGAGAGCGGATGAAACCTGGTGGCTCATAATGCCTGCCACAAAGGACGGAAAAATAACATCGTAAAATATGCTTCCAACGGAAAGAACTTCAACACCGAAGATTGCTCCTGCAATGGGAGTCCCGAAGACCGAAGCAAAGCCGGCGCTGATTCCGCATATGATCAGTTTTCGCCGGTCTTTTTTGTTAAAACGGAAAATACTGGCAAAAATGTACGACAGTCCCGCGCCAATCTGTGCGGCCGGTCCTTCCTTCCCCGCTGATCCACCTGCTGCAATGGTGATGACCGTGGCGATCAGTTTCACGGGAACAGTGAGGGGGTTCATTTTTCCGCTGTACCGGTGAATTGCATCTATTACTTTTTCTGTCCCGTGCCCCTTTGCCTCGGGGCATAGGTACTTAATGAGAAGTCCGGAGAGAAAGAGGGCAAAGGGAAGGATCAGGAAATAATATTTATACTGTGAAGCGAAGGACGTCGCGTAGTTTAATGTTTTTATGAAGAACGCTGTAGAAACACCGACGATAACACCGGTACAGGTGGCAAGAAAAAACCACTTGACCACACTGATAAAAAGGACAGACTGTTCAAGGAGGAGCTGTCTTTTTTTCATGTTTAAATACGCTTACGGCATTCTGAAGGACTGTCCCGGGCAAATACTGTACTGCCCTATTTTAGCATTCATTTTCCAGCATCCAGATTCTATCTGGCAATTGTGCATTGCTTAATTATGCCTACTCTTCAATACATTTGCATTATTCAATATTACACAATGTCAGAATATCACATTCTTCTTCGAAGCAGTTCTTTATTATATGCCGTTATAACATCACCTCTTTTGAGCATACCCACAACTTTTCTTCTGTTGTATACATTTACCACCGGAATTTCACCGATATCCTTGAGGGAAAATTTCTCAATTGCTGTGCTCAGGCTGTCATCAGGCGTCAGAACAAGAACGTTATGGGTCCTGATAACATTTTTTACCCGGATAATTTTTCTGAGGTCTTCGTCGAACATCACGCTTCGTATATCCTGAAGTGAAATAATACCCGTAAGAAGACCATCGCTTCCGACCACTGGGAAGTAAAAGCTCTCACCGTCTACACATTTTTCAAGGACCTCGTGTATGTCAGTATCTTCATGAACAGTCGCAAAGGTGTTCTTCATGACACGGCCCACTCTGATAGAGTTCAGAACATTCGCTTCCCGGCCGTGATGGATATTAATCCCGTTCCGCGTCAGCTCAACACTGTCTATTGAATCGTAGTGCAGCCGTCGTGCAGTGAGTGTCCCCACAATACTGGCGAGCATGATCGGAACTATAATTTTATAATTGCCCGTCATTTCGAAGAGAAGAAATATGGCGGTCAGAGGTGCGTGGGTGGAAGCGGCAAGAAATGCGCCGACTCCGACAGATGCATATGCGCCCGGGTTTGCCGTATGTGCAGGGAAGAGGCTGTGTACGATATACCCGTAACTCCCTCCTGTCATTGCTCCGATAAAAAGGGCAGGGGCGAATACCCCTCCTGATCCGCCTGCACCGAGGGTAAGGGCGGTCGCGATGATTTTCAGGAATATGAGCAGAAACATGACACCGAATATGATGTTCCCCTCAAGAGCCATTTCTATAAACTTATAACCGTCACCCATCACCTGGGGATAGAAAATGCCTATGCACCCCACTATCAGGGCCCCGAGGGCCGGTTTAAGATGGGGATTCATGTGTATGCCTTCAAATCTGTCCTTCACGGCAAAAAAGAACCGTATATAGAGGACTGCCGTCAGTCCTACAAACAATCCGAAGAGAATATAGAGCGGCAGTTCAAAGGAGCTGACAAGTTCATACTTTGGAACCATGAATATGGGGTTTTCACCGTAGTACATCCTTGAAACCACCGTTGCTATACCGGAAGAGACGACAATTGCCGCAAAAGAGGTCAGTTCATAATTCCCGAGCAGTACGATTTCAGTTGCGAACATAACTCCTGCTATGGGGGCATTAAATGTCGCGGCAACGGCACCTGCAGCTCCGGCGGCAATAAGGAGCTTTATCCTGTTTCCGGAAAATCGTGCTACCTGCCCGAAGAGTGAACCGCAGGCACCACCTATCTGGGCTATTGGCCCCTCAACTCCAGCAGAGCCTCCGGAGCCGATTGTAAAGGAAGCGCTCAATATCCTCACGACGAGTGTTTTGAATCTGATAATTCCGCCCCGAATGTTTACTCTCTCTAAAAATCTCGGGAACCCGTACCCATAGACTTCCTCCCGTGTCAGGTAATATAAAGGAATGAGAAGAAGGGCGCCACAAACCGGCAATAGGGGGAGCAATAGCCTGTTGAGCCCTCCATTGTCGATGTTCAGCAGATCTGAACCGCCGATAAAAATAACATTATGAACAAAATGCATCGTGGCACGGAAGGCTATGTTGGCCAAACCGCTCAGCAATCCCACAATGACTGACATGGCAATAATGACCGTCTGTTCATCACCGGTTATATCCGAAATTTTTTTCAGAATTGTTTCTTTTTTCGGGATCTGCATAATTAGTTATGGAAAGAGCGACATGCCCGCCGCGAAAAGGATTGAATGCAGGGGGCTTCAACTTCCGGTGACCTGTACCCAGGTACGAGCAGGCAGATGTTTCTGACAGCGGCTATGGCGTATGAATATTCGGGGGATTTCTCTTTATCGGATTCACTGGATTTAACGCATCTCACAGTTCAATCACATTCTTGCCTTTATTCATGTTGCAGTACCAGACGGAAAGATAATCTCTGATCTGACGGGTGAGGAGGAAATTGTTTCTCACATACTCTTTGCCTCTCTGTCCCATACGTGATGCCATCTCCGGGTTAGCGAGAATCTGTCGTATTCTGAAGGCTGCGCCTTCAACTGAGTGGACGACAAACCCTGTGACACCGTGAACGATCTGGAGTGGTATGCCTCCTACTGCACCGCCAATAACCGGTTTTTCCTTCCACATTGCCTCTGACACGGTAAGGCCGAACCCTTCTTTTATCGATTTCTGGAGGATTACATCGGCCATCCTCTGGAGAGCATTAATTTCCATGTGATTGTCCGGAGGAAGCATGAGAATATGGATGTCAGGATCATTCCCTGCAAATTCTTTTACCTCGTTGAGGATTGCCTCCCCCTCAGGATCATCGGATGCAGGGCTGCCGACGAGTACCAGGCAGCAGTCATTATACTTCTTCACTATCTTGTATGCGTTGATAACGCCAATAGGGTCCTTGAACCTGTCGAACCTGGATACCTGCAGGATCAATGGCTTATCCCGGGGAATGTTCAGTCTGTCACCAACTTCATTTATCTCGCTCTCTGTCAGGTCTCTATTTTTGTCGCTGAGCGGATCTATGGAAGGAGTAACGATGAACTCGTCTATGGGAAGAGATTTTGCAAATTTGGACACAGAAAATATTGCCGTATCGTATTTGACTACATATTTTTTTAAATTGGACCACACACTGGCCATGGGGTTGGATATGTCTATGTGACACCGCCACATCCAGACGTTTTTGCGTGATTTTGGCCGTCTGTGGCGGTATTCTATGAGTGGTGCGGGCTGAGGGTCATGTATCAGGACCGCGTCGGCATCCAGATTCAGATTCTTTCTGTTTCTCCTGTTTACTTCATAATAGTAGTCCCACATCTTCTTTGTATATTTTTCACTGTTGCCCTGAAGAGCATTGTGGGTTTTTTTTGTAAAATCGAAGAATTCTGCATCACCTTCAATTACGTCCCAGCGGGCGTCGATGCCCAGTCCCTGCAGAAGCGGAATCATGCGGTTCAGTATTTCCGCCACACCTCCGCCTTCCCGGGTCGAATTTATATGAAGAAAAGACTTGCCTTTCAGCTTTTTGCAGAGTTGCTGTATGAGAAGTAAATCTCCCTTTGGAGCGATACCTGAATATTGTTTTATCAATCTGCCACTCCTTCCATGTCTGCTCTGACATATTCTTCCACTATGTGCCTGATAAGTTTTCTTATGCTCTCAATGCTGTGCATAAAAGGATCAATGGCCCTGATATTTTCCGCAACTTCTTTGCGTCCCAGCGTGTGTTCAATCCACATCGAAAAGTCATCCATAACGCCTTCGCCAAGCCGAACACGGGAATCATAAAAGTGGTAATAGATGCTGCCTGCATCGATGTGTTCAATTGCTACCAGAAATTCAGCGAGGTTTTTTGTTTTGACACCAACGGGAAAAACCAGATTAACCGTCTCGTTAAAATAAAACTCGTTTCCGCTGACGACCTCATGGGGCTCGGGAAAGTCAGTCAGGAATGCGTTGATTTCACGCAGTATCTCTTTTCTTACCGCTGTCACTGACTTAAGAGTGTAGGGGTCGATACTGGCAAGTCTTTCTGCCAACGCTCTTTCTTCAAGGCTTTCCCCGGCCCATTGAGAAAAATCGTTCGTGTATTCCAGCATATGCCCTTTCAGGAAATACTGATGTACGTGATGGTAAATTGACTCGTCTCCAACCTTCGAAATAAGTCTTCTGAGCTCACGAAGATTTTTTGCCCGGTTGCCCGTCGACTTAACAAGACTGACACACTGATTGAATGCAAAGGACTTTAAGGTTTTTGCCAATTTTTTTCCTCTCTTACATAAATGGTTCTGTGGGGGTACGGTATGGTTATCCCCGATTCATTAAATTTCTTGTATATACCCCTGTTAATTTCATGAATTGTCCTGCCCCGAACTGCAGGCTCTTTTGCCCAGCAGAGGAGCTCAAGGTTTAACGCCGAATCACCAAAGGTCCTGAATCGTACCCGGGGTACCGGCGAGCTTTGAACATTGTCATTACTGTCTGCAATATCAAGGAGCATGGTTTCTACGCTGTCAATGTCCGAACCATACGCGACTGATACGGGGACCCTGAATCTGAAATTGGGTACCGGTGCGCTTTCGTTCACAATCTTCGTATTGGCGATGATCGAATTCGGGATGCTGATGAGAATGTCATCCCTCGTTTTTAACCGTGTGCTTCGTATACCGATGTTTACGACTTCACCTCTTTCCCCGCTGTCAAGAACGACATAATCCCCTATTTTATATGGTTTATCGACAAATATGCTAATGCCTCCGAAAAAGTTTGCAAGGGTGTCCTTTGCTGCCAGGGCAACGGCAACACCGACAATCCCGGCGGACGCAAGGAGAGGGGTGATGTTGATCTTCCAGACGGAGAGAATGAACATCGCGCTGCTGATAATAACAATGACTTTCCAGATGTTTTCAATCAGCGGCATTATCTCTCTGCTTAAACCGGTCAGGTCCGTCACTCTGTGCATGGATTTTTCAATGATGAAACTGCTGGTCCTCACAATGCATATGCACCAGAGAACCGTCAGGAGGGAAAAAAGAATGCCCGTTGAATAATAATTAACTTTTTCCGATACATCCAGCATCTCCAGTGAATGTACGGCGCCAAATATAATGACCGTAAAGAAAACAGGCCGATGAACAAAATCTATTAACCTGTCATCAATTTCAGATTTTGTAAACTTTGATATACGCCTGAACAGTTTATCCGTAAGGATATCCGCGATTTTTGCGGCAAAAATGTAGAGAACAAAGACTATGACGGCTTTTACAATGGGAGAGTTGAAACTGTCTATGTATTGCGTAATAAGCTGTTCCATGTGTC
>CALZGI010000020.1 GCA_945786855.1 Thermodesulfovibrionia bacterium
AAGTTTCACAGCGTTCTTTGGCAGTTCAATGGTGTCTCCATGCCACTGAAAGACATCAGCACGGGGTTCACTGTTGACTGCAATGTTCGAGATAACAGGATCCTCCATTCCATCCGGTGAGAGAAAAACCTTATCCCATCCCACTTCTTCTGTCTCTCCTGCATAGACTTTTGCCCGAAGGGCGTGGGCAATCATCTGTGCCCCGAGGCAGATTCCGAGTACCGGCTTTTTACTATTTATGAATGCCCGGATCATGGCGGTCTCCATGCTGAGGAAAACGTGTTCATCTACTTCGTAAACAGCCATGGGCCCTCCCATGACAACGAGATGAGAATAGAGGCGTACATCAGGGACCTCTGCATTGCAGTCATAGAATTCCAGGATGCTGTACGGGATCTCTCTTTCTTTCAGGAAATCCTCTATGGTCCCCGGCCCTTCCATTGCCACATTTTTTACAATCAATACATTCATTAATTTGAAATTTGTAATTCGTAATTTGAAATTATTTTTTAGAGTATATATCCTTGCTCACCATGGCCGTAAACGTCAAGTCCCTCAACCTCACATTCTTTGCATACTCGCAGAGGAGAGGATTCATATTACCAGCCGTACCCTGCCTCTTCGTGATGGCTGAGATCAAGTCCCTCTACTTCTTCTTCTTCGCTCGCACGGATTCCTATAACCAGGTCGATCAGCTTTAAAGCAGCAATTGAGACAGTGCCGCTCCAGATAATCGTCACGACGATACTTTTCAACTGTGCCCAGATTTGTCCGCCTACACTTGCGGCTTCAATGCCCGTTCCCCCCATGAAATCTGCTGCACAGAGACCTGTCAGGAGTGCACCGACAATGCCCCCGATGCCATGCACGCCAAAGACGTCAAGGCTGTCGTCGTATCCAAGGGCCCTTTTCATTGACGTAGCGGTGAAATAACAGAGGCTTCCCGATACCGCGCCGATGAGCAGCGCTCCCATGGGGCCTGCGGTCCCCGACGCCGGAGTGATGGCCACGAGGCCCGCGACGGCACCTGTGGCTATTCCAACAGCGGTTGGTTTCCCCGCGCGTATCCATTCCACCACTGTCCAGCTTAAGGCCGCAGTGGCAGTGGCTATATGGGTAACCATCATTGCCATTCCCGCTGTCCCGTCAGAGGCGAGCGCGCTGCCACCGTTGAAACCGAACCACCCGACCCACAGCATTCCTGTCCCGATCAGCGTGAAGGGGACATTATGGGGAAGCATGGCAATTGACCCGTGCCCATGGCGCTTCCCGACCATTATGCAGGCGATCAGGCCCGCAATTCCTGCATTGATGTGAACAACAGTCCCTCCTGCAAAATCAAGCACGCCCCAGTTGACGAAAAGGGCACCTCCGCCTGCCCAGGCCATGTGACATATGGGAAGATATGAGAAAGTGAACCAGATTGCAGTGAAGGCCATAACAGCGCTGAATTTCATTCGTTCAGCAAAGGCCCCGACCATCAATGCCGGTGTAATGATCGCAAAGGTCATCTGAAAAATGACAAAAACGGTTTCAGGAATTGTCCCTGAAACGCTGTTCGAATCAATTCCTGATAAAAAGGCTTTTCCCAATCCTCCGAAGAAGGAGTGGAAATTAAACGTGCCCTCTGCCATTCCCGTTGTATCAAAGGCGATGCTGTACCCGTAAAAGACCCACAGAAGAGTCATCAGGCAGGTAATGGCGAAGCACTGTACGAAAACGGAGAGGACGTTTTTCTTTCTCACGAGGCCGGCGTAAAACAGTGAAAGCCCCGGCAGGGTCATAAACAGTACAAGTGCTGTTGCAACAATCATCCATGCCGTGTCCCCGCTGTCAATGGACGCTGTATCCTGGGCGAAGACATTGAGAGGCAGCAGAAGAAGTGCACAAATAATTTTTGGAATAAGTTTTAAGCTTTTCATTCTGTTCAACGATTCCCCTTTCTGATATTAATGTTGTATTTTTTTATCTTGTAACCGATCATCCGTTCCGTTATTCCAAGTGTCCTCGCGGCATGCACTATTACATAGCTGCATTCCCGGAGGGCAGCATTAATGGCCTCTTTTTCAATGAGTTCTATTTTTTCTTTCAGGGAGTTCATATTAGACACCTAATAAAGCGAAAACTGTGCCAGTGTGTAAGTAGTTGAATTTAATGAAAACACATTAAGCAATATTGTTACAATTATGTAGGTATTACAAATTTGTCGTATAAGAATTGCTCGGTCTTGAGTTGTGATATCGAAGAAATGGCGAGCTGAAGGGAGGCTGCCTCCAAGCCAGGTGTATCTCAGGAGAGTGTCAGGTCTCCATTCTTCAGGAAAATTATAAGCATAGGGGGTCAGACAACTGGGTCTTATGCATCAACCCTCATTCAGGCAATCACCCAGACTCAGGGGCGGGTTTCAAACCCGCCCCTGCAATCATGCGAAATCAAAAATGCAGGGGCAGGGTCACCCCGTCTGTCCAACCCTGACAAAACTGACAGGTTTTTTCTTCAATCCCGGTCTTTTATAATCCCCTCATGAAATACAATCCTGATATCCATAAAAGGCGATCTCTCCGTTTTAAGAATTATGATTATGCTGAGCAGGGAGCATATTTTGTAACTATCTGTACAAAGAACAGGGAATGTTTGTTCGGGGATGCGGTCAATGGTGAAATGGTCCTGAATGCCGCCGGGGATATGGTTCGGAAGGTATGGGATGAATTACATGTAAATTACCAGGGTATCGAAACAGATCAATTCATCATAATGCCCAATCATGTACATGGAATTGTTTTGTTGAATACAGGGCCTGCCCATAATCGTAGGGGTTTGATTAATCAAACCCCTACATCGATGAAATGGATCATGATGAAAAACCCCGATCAAATATTAGGCAAGATAATTCGTCATTTCAAGGCAAAATCATCTAAACAGATTCGCGACAGAGGATTAAATCATTTTCAATGGCAGCGCAACTACCACGACCGCATTATCCGAAATGAAAAAGAATTGATGAACATCAGGGAATATATCAGAAATAATCCACAGCGGTGGGACAGGGACACAGAAAATCCGGCATATCTGTAAGGGCTTGATTAATCAAACCCCTACGATTCGTGATGATAATTAAAAAGAAGCCCCGCACATGCATGCAGGGCTCCGTTTGCTTGAAAGATCAGTTGCTACAGCACTTCTGCCCCCTTCTCCCCGGTCCTGATCCTGATAACATCCTGCAAATCATAGACGAAAATTTTCCCATCTCCGATTTCACCGGTCTTTCCGCTGTCCTGGATCGCTTTCAGGACGCTGTCGAGCTTTTCATCGGGAATTGCCACTTCTACCTTGACCTTTGGCAGAAATTTTACTTCGTACTCTACTCCCCGGTACACTTCCATGTGCCCCTTCTGCCGTCCGAAGCCCTTGACCTCAATGGCGGTCATTCCCTGCACGCCTTCTTTGTTGAGGGCGTCCCTGACTTCGTCAAGTTTAAAATGTTTAATAATGGCTGATACCATCTTCATTTTTATTTCCTCCTCAATTTGCTTAATTTAACTTACGTTCTCATTTGTTTGGAGATTTGGAGTCCTGGAGAATGAGAGTAAAACCATCCTCCCAGTCCTCCATCTCTCCATTCTGGTTTAAAGTGCGTTCATTTTTGCTGACGGGCGCATTTGAAGATCGGGATAGGCCTCGAGGCCGTGTTCACCAACGTCCAGCCCTTCAACTTCTTCCTCTTCAGAGACACGGAGTCCCATGGTCACCTTCACAATTGAGAAAATGATTAGTGCAGCAGTAGCAGTTGTAACACCATAGGCACCGGCACCGATCAACTGTGTGAGGAACTGCTTCCATCCCGCCATGGCGCCGAACATACCGACTGCCAGGGTCCCCCAGATGCCGCATACGAGGTGGACCGATATTGCACCTACAGGGTCATCCACTCTCACTTTATCAATCATCATAACTGATACAACAACCAGACCTCCGGCGATTAAGCCGATCCAGAAAGAGGAACCAAGTCCCATCTGGTCTGCACCGGCGGTGATTCCCACCAGTCCCGCCAGACAACCGTTCAGTACCATGGAAAGATCAGGTTTCTTTGAGATGATCCAGGTCGCTGCCATTGCGCCCACAATTCCGGCTGCCGCAGCGATGCATGTGGTTACCAGCGTCAATGATACGAGCGCCGGGTCAGCACTTAACACAGAGCCACCGTTAAATCCGAACCATCCGAGCCAGAGCAGGAATACACCGATTGTTGCAAGGGGCATGCTGTGCCCCGGAATGGGATTGATTTTTCCATTCACATATTTCCCTTTCCGTGCTCCCAGCATAATCGCACCGACAAGGGCACCCCATCCGCCCACAGAGTGCACAAGGGTGGAACCGGCAAAGTCATAGAATCCCATGCTGTCCAGCCAGCCGCCGCCCCATTTCCAGGAACCGACCACTGGATAGACGAGGCCTACAAATATGGCTGAAAAGACAAGAAAGGAATGGAGCTTGACCCTTTCTGCAACCGCACCGGAAACGATCGTAGCTGCCGTGGCGGCAAACATGCCCTGAAAGAGAAAGTCTGTCCAGTACGTGTATCCTTCATTGTACGCAAGATCCAGGCTTCCTCCTGCCACAGTCGGGAAGGGCAGGCCGAATCCTGCGAAGCCGAAGATGCCGTTGAACTCTCCGGGATACATGAGATTAAATCCGAACCACGCATAGGTCAGAAGACCGATGGCCGGGATGAGAGTGTTTTTAAAGAGAATGTTCACGGTGTTTTTTGACCGTGTCAGCCCTGCTTCAAGAGAAGCAAAACCGAGGTGCATGATGAAGACCAGAAAAGTGGCAACCATCATCCACACGTTGCTTATGGTCAGTCCCAGAGATGCTGCCGGGGCTGCTTCTTCTGCAAATGCCATAGTGCTGAATGCCATGAGCAGTGCAATTGTTAATCCTGATATTCTTTTCATTGAATCATTCCTCCTTCTTCTATTTTTTATTCAAGATCGTTAGAAACTTAATGAAACGTTTACACCGCCGTAAAATACATCTGCATCATCATCGCCGGTAATATCCAGTGCAATGGCCTCAAGATTGTCCTCCGCGTCACTGCTTAAAGGAAAGGAGTAGGCGATCATGGGTGCTATGGATATGTTGTCCGTGACTGGTATAGTGAGTGCCGCAGAAATATTCCCGTCGTAGAAATCGGTAAACTCGTCACCTTCGTCATCGAGGCCCATGATGGTATTGTCAAAATTCACCGCCGCTGATGCTCCGAGATCGAGGGAAAGCTTGTGAGGCAGCTCAAAGGAGTGCCCGATTGCGAGTACGAGGTACCCTCCGTCACCTTCATCAAAATCATAATAGAAGGTTGCGCTTGGACTGAGCAGTATGTCATATCCCAGTGTCAGGTAAAACTCCTGGGTGTCGTTTCCTGCACCATCGCCGTCACCGTCAAGGGCATAGAAGATGTACCCTGCTTCATAGCTGAACTTGTCGATTGCATTAGACCAGCTCAAAGTAAGGTCTGTTTCATTGTGTTCGTTCGTGTCTGTATCGTAGTTTGCCCACAGGTTTGCACCGAAACCACCGTAGGTAATCCCTACTGAAGGCTGAATTACTGCTTCATCGCTCAACTGCTGTCCTCTCCATACGTACTGGCTCATAAAGTCCACTGAAGCACTTCCTGATGTCTCAACGGCGAAAGCGGCTCCGGTGCTCACGATGACTCCTGCTGCGAAAAGAAGTGTAATTATTAAAAGTTTTGTCCTGTTCATTGTGGTTATATCCTCCTGTTTATTTTTCTGA
>CALZGI010000021.1 GCA_945786855.1 Thermodesulfovibrionia bacterium
GGGGCTGCCCGTCAAAGTATTTATTGCCGGAACGAACGCAAATAATATTTTTGCAAACATTGTCGGCAAGGGAACATCATCGGGCAGTCTCAGCAACAAAAATACCCTTGCGAATTCCATGGACATTTCCATTCCCTCCAACCTCGAACGAATTCTCTTCCTGTACGGCGAATCACCGGAAAACATACCGGACATACTTTCGGAAAAAAGAAGCGTTACCCCTGCAGTAGCAGAAAACCTTCGTAAGGATGTGTTCAGCGAAGATATTATTACGAACGAAGACATTGAAGCCCACATCGTACGGTTTTGGAGAAGAAACAATCTTGTCCTCGAACCCCACGGAGTAATAGGTGTGGCCGCGTCTTTCAGGTACCGGCAGTACTTTCCTGAAGATGATTCGATTATTGCAGTTCTTGAGACGGCGTCCCCGGCTAAATTCCCTGACTTTCAAAAAAACTATCCTGACATACCCATACCCCAATGTCCTTCAGTAAAAAGCCTGGAAGGGATAACCCTTGAAAGCATTCGCCCCCCGATAGTCGCTGCTGAATCGGGTGCAATCATTGAACAGCTGGAAATTCTAACGAAGTGAGTGGCTTCAGCTGCTACTTCCGTTCCCGCCAATTCTAAGCTGTTGACCGGGAATTACAGAAAAGACATTTCCCGTATCGCAGTCGTAACAACAAAAACACATTTATTGTTTCCCCTTATGTCTGCAGGGTGAATAAAGAACCCATGGTGACCGTACACATCGTACGCATTATATCCTATCATCTCTTCCCCGTCGTTAAACCTGACTTTTACCCTGGTCCCTCCAAAAGGGAGACTATCCTTATAGGAATAGGTATAATTTTTGTTGCCTTCAAAGCTTTTAACGATGAACGCCGCCTTCATCTCTTCAACATTCACTGTTATCTGTTCGCCGCCCAGGAGCTGCATATTGAAGAATTTATTATAGAGAGAGAAGTTTTCAGTTGTTCCTTTCATTAATGATTTGTCTTTGAGTCTCACCACGACCTTATCTATTTTCATTTTTCCCCTCCAGGTTTTTCAAAGTCATGAACCAGCAATGCTATTATTTGTGATTGCCTTCGAATAAGGCTGTAACAGGAATCACATAATAATTTCTAATCCTGCTGATGGTTGGAGGTGATGGAAGGGCAGGAAGGTAAAAAAATGCTGTTCAGAGATGTATTTGATGCCGTGCCGGCGGTTACGCCGAACAGGCCGTTCACTATCAGACTCATTAACAAAAGCAGAGCCTGTCAGCTTCCTCCTTGAGGCGCACAGCCTTCTTTTCAGTGATAGAGAGCAGCTTCCGGATTTCGATCGCATCCATTTGAGCAAGGTCTTTCATAAGCACAATATTCTGACCGAAGAGTTTTTGTATCTGCTGGGAAGTCAATCCTGATACAACGGTTACGGGGTATAATTTTTTTTCTTCAATCATCTGTTCCAGGCTCTCCTTGCCCGGATGCTTCCAGCTTTTCAGCTTCAGACCGGCGCATTGTGCATACTGAATCGCATCGGCTGTAAAGCGGGTATTTGTCACGAGCCATCCTGAAAATGATGTGTCCGGGTATTGAGATTTCATGGCGGACCGGAGATCCCGAAATCGAGAGTGAACATACATTGCTATCTTTACGTCAGGAGCATTTTCAGCGGTGTTTCGAAATTTGCATTCAATCAGGGCGATTTCTTTCCCCCGTTTTGCAAGGACATCTACTTCATGTCTGACACACTTGCCATCAAGCATTGCGCCCACATCGGTACGATATCCATATTGTTTGAACAGCTCCCCGACGTACTTCTCAAAGGGATAGCCTGTTGGACCAAGGCGCATTAAGGCTTTTTTCAGGGAATATCTGAGAACAGACGAACGGTTGAACCGCTTCAGGTACTTGTGGGCAAGTCTGAATATTTTTTTTGTGCTTGTGTGCGGCTTAATATCAGGGAGTACCTTTGAAAGCACTTCCTCCGCCTGTTCCCTGTCCGCCCCTGATCGAATTAGTGATTTAACCAGCTTGTTCGGATCAAAGTCTTCAATTTTTCCTGACGCTTTTTTTATTTTGATGGTCATGGTCAATCCCTGTGGAAACATATTTATAATACAAAAATAACGGATTTCTTGCGAACGGAAGAAACTCCTCTCCCTGGTATATGATATAATTTGTTGCGGCCGCCAATGATTAGCAATAAACTGAAAAAGAAACTCCTCGATTTCCGGAAGGCACGGGACTGGGAAAAATTCCACAGGCCCAAGGACCTCGCCCTGTCCATAGTGCTCGAGGCAGCTGAATTGCTCGAACATTTTCAGTGGAAAACAGACAATGAAATTGAGGAAATGCTGAAAGATGATCTGAAAAAGGATATTTCAGAAGAGGTCGCGGACATAGCATTTTATCTCACCTACCTGTGCCACGACCTCGGACTTGATCTTGAAAAGATTGCCGCTGAAAAACTGGATAAAAATAATAAGAAGTATCCGGCAGATAAAGTTCGCGGCAGTGCAAAAAAATACAATCAGTATTGAAAGATGATGAAGAGAGACGGTTCAAAAGTTAACCTGGGAACCTCTGCTTTGTTTTCACTTGAATTTTTGGCACCTTAACCCCTTGTTTTTGAATATTACTGCTCTTTATATTCCAGTATTTTCCCTGCTACCTTATAGGTACTTTTCTCCACTGCTTCGACTCGAAGAATCTCGACAACTACATCCATGGGTTTAAACTTTTTACTCTTCGTGTCTATTGTAATCTCCAGAGAGGTTCCTTCTTCCAGGGCCTTCCCGGTTTCAAACTGTATGCCTGCGTGGCTTAGATTTAGACACTTCCCGGTGTACGTCTTATTTTCTCTGGATATGAAATACTGTACGTCCGCGGTGACAGACATTCTGCAAAAAAGTCTCTTTTCATCATATTCAGTCCCGTTATCTATAATGTTGTCTCCCATACTTCCCCCTGACGCTCCTTCAATTGATCCGCATAGTCTACCACAGGGAAAAATGAAACAGAAGATTTTTAAAGACTTTTTATAGGATAATAAGGAATTAAAATGCGAAAGAATATGCACAGAGAGGAAATATTTAAAATTGGGATCATATCAGATACTCACGGACTTCTGCGCCCTGAGGCAGTAGAGGTTTTAGATGGCTCTGATATGATTATCCATGCAGGGGATATTGGCGACCGGCACATAATCAATGAACTGGAAATGATAGCACCCGTTGCAGCCGTACGGGGGAATATGGACAGCGGTGGATGGGCCCATAATTTCAAAATGGGGGAAGTTGTTGATATAAACGGGCACCTTCTCTATGTGGTGCATGATCTGGGCAGGCTTGATCTCGATCCCGCCAGTGCGAATATAAAAGTCATAATTTACGGACATTCTCACCGTCCGGTCATTCAGGAACATAAGGGCATTCTGTATATCAATCCCGGAAGTGCAGGCCCTCGAAGGTTCAACCTTCCTGTTTCAGTTGCGGTACTGCACATTGAAGGCAGTAAATTAAGGGCGGAAATCATTCCGTTACACACTTAAGGATTCACGTTCATTTATTCTTTTAGAAAAGGGAAGGGCTTCCTACCGGGTGCTGGCTGATCCAGTCTTTCTGAATCGTGGAAAAAATTTCGGTACTTTCTTTTTATATAGCTGGTAGTCCGTGCCGAACCGCTGCAGCAGTTCTTTTTCTTCAAGGGGAATAATAAACAAATGAACAACAACAAAATCAACGATGGTAATCAGGCCGACCGATAGCACGCCGCATATGAGAAATACCCCTGAAAACATCAATGTATGGGCCAGATAGGTAGGATGTCTCACGACTGAAAAAGCCCCTGTCCGCACAATCTTTCCTTCTGCTTCCTGAGATATTTCCGGCACCCCTGTGATAACCCGAAGGCTGAGCAGCTTTCCCGTCCATAGGTGAAGTAATGACCCGCTTACCAGCAGTATCCAGCCGGTGAGCGCAAGAATGAGCGGAAATTCAATTTTTTCCTGAACTAGATAAGCCCGGTTACGGTATATGAGATATGCCAGCGGCAGCCATGTAACGACAGGTATCAGATAGAGCAGAAATTTAATTTTTCTGAAAAAGTTTGAGAAAAGATGAACGGGAATCCAGAACAGGGGGATTATCGGCCAGGATATGATTGTTATGAGAGCAAGCAGATCAGACATACCTTATTATTGTTTCATCTCTGCTACCTGCATAGTGTCAAGAACGAAAATCTGTAATTACCAGACCTGCGTACACAAGAAAAAATTCCTGTTTTTCTCCGGGGATTTTTCCTGAGAAAAGTAAAATA
>CALZGI010000022.1 GCA_945786855.1 Thermodesulfovibrionia bacterium
GGCGGGCAGGCCGCATTCTGAAAGAAACAGGTGATGTGAGAAGAGCGGAAGAAAGTGCAGAAGAACTCAGGAAGCGTCTTGCAGATCTCGAGGCCGCTCTGGCGGAAGAAACAGAAGATGTTCAGAAAAGTGTTGACCCTCTTACTGAGAACCTGAAAAAGATTGACGTGAAGCCCAAAAAGAAAGACATTTCCATTTCCCTTCTATCACTTGTGTGGCTACCTTACCGGCAGACAGAGAAAGGCGGAATCGAGTCGGCGTGGTAGGACAGGAGACGAGAAAAACTGAACTTTTACATTGATATCTGAAAAGTATTTGGTATAATTGAACAATGGCAATGCACATTTCATTTCATGGCGGTGTTGATACAGTCACCGGTTCCTGTCACCTGCTGAAGGCGGGCGGGCTGAATGTCCTTATTGATTGCGGATATTTCCAGGGAAGGCCCGAGTGGGAAAAAAGAAATTTTGATGAATTCGGTTTTGACCCCTCCTCAATAGACTATCTCCTGCTGACACACGGGCACCTTGATCATTGCGGACGAATTCCCCTGCTTGTAAAGAGGGGGTTTCAGGGGAAAATTATTACCACGTCGGCTACCTATGATATTGCCAAGATAGTCGTCATGGACTCTGCAAGGATTCAGGAGGAAGATTATGAGTACTGGAAGCGGATTAATCCGCGCAAAACATTTGTCCGGAGGGGCCCTCTGTATACAACAGAAGACGCTCTCGATTGTCTTCAGTATTTTTCCACTATATCCGGCTATGGAAAACCGGTACCGTTAAACGGCCGGGTAACCGCAACATTCAGGGATGCAGGCCATATTTTCGGGGCAGCCTTTATCGAGATAGATGTGAAGGGGGAGGGCAGAATCCTTTTTTCCGGCGATCTGGGAAACAGGAACAAACCGATCATACGGGACCCTGAACCTCCCGGCCCGGCGGACGTCGTCGTCATTGAGGGAACCTATTCAAACAGAAACCATAAAGGAATGGACCAGTCGATTGAGGAACTCCGGGAGGCGATTGCCCGGACGGCGAAAAATCAAGGGAATGTCCTTATCCCAAGTTTTGCTATAGAGCGGGCCCAGGATATCCTCTATTTCCTCAGAGAGATGTATTACAGAAAAGAGCTTCCCCAGCACCGCGTTTTTCTTGATTCTCCCATGGGTATCAGCGTTACGAACGTCATGCGCCGGTATCCCGAATATTTCGACAGGGAAGCAAGAGCTGTTTTGGAGCAAGACAGGGACCCCTTCATGTTCCCCGGAGTGGAGTTTACCAGGACACAGGATGCGTCGCGGCAGATTAATTACATAAAGAAGAATGCGATAATAATTGCAGGATCGGGCATGTGTACCGGTGGAAGAATCAAACACCATCTTGCGAAGAATATCAGGAACAAAAAGGCTTCAATCATATTTATCGGGTATCAGGCACAGGGGACGCTGGGAAGGAAAATAATTGAAAAAAACAGGGAAGTGAAAATATTCGGGAAACCTTTTCCTGTCAATGCTAAAGTGTACACAATCGGAGGTTTTTCCGCCCATGCAGACAATGAGATTCTCTCCCAGTGGCTGGAGCATACGGGCAGACCGAAACACATTTTCCTGGTGCACGGTGAAAAAAAGGTTCTCCAATCCTTTCAAAAAGAGCTGACTGCAAAAAACCAGGGAAAGAACATACATGTCCCCGGTTTTCAAAGTACATATTCACTGTAAGTCAGCTGCCAATGAATTCTTTCAGAAACGGGACAGATTGTGTGACCGTTTAAAAATCTTTTTGATCCGAAAAATGTAGGTTATTGGCTGACTGCCAGGAATTCGGCGGTTATCGGAATACAAAATGATTCTCGATGAAGAACTTCTTTCAGAGTTTTTTCGGTGATATCCCCTTACCCGAAATGCCATCTATCGTATATCCCGGATCATTCAGGAAGTTAGTGAAAATGGCTGCAAAGGCAACCGCAGCCTCGGCCATGAGCTCTTTATCGCCGTATAGTTTTTGTAATCTCAATTTCAGCTGCTTTTTATCATCGTAAATAAAATATTTTTTAAAGAGACCGTCCAGACGATGGCTCCCACTGATATTGATGCTTCGAAGGCCGCCTCTGTTACAGTAATCCATCACGTCCATAAGTACAGCTTTCTGCTTCTCTGCGTCTCTCATATGATAATCAAAGACGTGGAGCATCGTGTTCAAAGCTTCATTGATGCTGCTGATAGCCAGTGAATCAAATAATCGCTGCGCTGCATCTCCGAGGGCAACACCTTCGGAGCGCAGTAATGATAAAAAAACAGAGTTTTTAAATAACTGATAGAGTCGTCGTGCACCATTTATCTTTCGGTCAGCATGATGTGGTATTTTCGCGTCCTGTCCTCTGATTACATCGGTGAAGAGAATTTTAAATATTACCTGGTATGGGTCAGCACCCGGTATGTCCTGATACAGGTCCATCCGGAGGTCCAGCGTATTGTCCAGTCGATCGGCAAGCTTTGCTCTGACAATCTCAGGGGTTACTTTTGACAGGTTGATCAGGCTGATCAGGTATTCATGGTAAGACTGGTTCCTTTTCCTGGTCAAGAAATGAATTCTCTCATTGAGCAGCCAGTTTGCCAGACTGTCAACTTTTCTGATGATGGTCTGGTACCGGGATTCAAGCTTGATCCACTCGTCATCACTAAATTTATTTTTTGTTATGTCTTCATCTTTATCATGAAGAAGGGTGGTGAGCAGCTCCAGAGTACTCGTCGGTCCGGACCGTGTCAGCAAAGCTGCTGTTCTGATGGGATGGAGGACTGCAAAAGGCCCGAGCAACCGCTTCTCCTTGCCGTAGGCGTCCCCCAGGTAAACTATGGTCTCAATAATGAGTTCTTCATCTTCCGAACTCAGGTCCTGCGGACGGATGAGCGTTAAAACCGCCCTCCAGTTAATCGGCGATCCGGACAGCTGATAATTCAGGTAGGAAGAAAGAGAAAAGAAATCATTCGTGTCGATAATGGGCTGCATTAAACACCTCTTATACGTTTATTGTATTTTAGCCTGAATTTCTTTTTTTATCATTCTGCGATGGGTGTTTTGTTGATGTGAAAATCCCGGGAATTTCAGGCTATGGATAACCTGTCTGACTGAGTGTCTCTACCGCACCTTTCATATCCTCTGGAATATCGGCGACGAACTCCATGTTCTTCCCTGTCACGGGGTGTTTTATTTTTAGTCTGGATGCATGGAGCATCTGTCGGCTGAACTTTATTGTCATTGTTCCCCTCTGTAATGAAGTTTTTTTCCCGTACGTTGTATCGCCAAGAACGGGATGTCCGAGGGAAGCAAAATGAACTCTTATCTGGTGAGTCCTTCCCGTGAGAATTCTGATTTTCGCCAGTGTTGAGGAATGGAGCCTTTCCACTGTTTCATACTGTGTGATTGCCTCTTTCCCTCTTCTGGTCCTTGTTGACATTTTTTTTCTGTCTGAGACGGACCTCCCGATAAGCAATTTTATTTCGCCGCGGTCGGTTTTAAGTCTGCCATAAAGAAGCGCCAGGTACTGCTTTTCAATTTCCCTCCTTTTGAATTGTTCGACGAGGCCGTAATATGACAGGTCATCCTTTGCGATGACTAGTGCACCGGAGGTGTCCTTATCAAGACGGTGGACTACCCCGGGCCGCAGCGGTGCACCGATGGACGATAGCTTGTTGCATTGTGCGGCCAGGGCATTCATCAGGGTCCCCTTCCTGTTCCCGGCAGCCGGGTAGATAACCATCCCTGCAGGTTTGTTTACTGCGACAATGTGCTTATCTTCAAAGAGAATGTCCAGAGGGATGTTTTCAGGAATGAGAACCCCTTCCGGTTCATCGGGAAGGGTAAATTCTATCCTGTCGCAATACTGTACTCTGTAGCTTGCTTTCTCCGCTCTGGAGTTTACGAGCACCAGTCTCCTGTTGAGCAGTTTCCGGATGAATGACCGGGTGAGACTGTTTTTCTGAGCAATGAACGTATCAAGTCTTTCCCTTTTGTCTTCTGAAGTTACAGTATATTTAATTTTCTTCATCAAATATATATTACTTCCATCTCTTGACATAAAACAATTCTGTATTATTTAATATGAGTGTAAGCAGAGAGCCTTAAAATTGCCGCGCTTCATTAACATCTTTTCAAAAAGATATAAATACAAGGGAGGGAAAATGCGTATACTTAAGAAAAACTTTGTCATTGTTGTGTCTCTGGTTTTCATGGTGTCCCTGATTGCGGGATATCAAAATGCTTTTGCAAATTCTGTTAGCATGCAGAAGCCTGTTGTTGAAGCCGACTGGCTTCAGGATAATCTGGAAAACCCGAAGGTTAAAATAATATTTGTTGACAACTGGCCTTCCGATAAGGAAGCCTACGAGAAGAAGCACATTAAAGGCAGCGCATACATGGGTATTGGCGCGCTCATGGGGACCATCGGAGACGGGAGCGCAGCGCCTGATAAGGAGTCCTTTGAGGGCATGATGCACCGGCTTGGCGTCAATAACGGTGATCACGTGGTCTTATACGGCGCAGCAGGTGACCGTGTTTTCACTCTCGGGGCATTCTGGCTCATGGAGTATTTCGGACATGAAAATTTAAGTTACCTGAACGGTGGACTTGCAAAATGGGCAAAAGAGGACCGTCCTACTGAGAGCGGGTTGAAAGCTGCAGCCCCTGGCACATATAATGCGGCAGTTCCTGTAGAGGCCATCAGTGTGAATGGTGAGTATGTATTGGCAAATTTGAAGAACGGGAACACCGTTCTGGTTGATGCCCGCGGTACCGGTGAATTTACCGGGGAAGTGAACAATGAAAAAAACAAAAGAATAGGTAATATCCCCGGTGCCCATGACCTTGGTTACCTGGTCACCAACTTCAAAGACGACGGTACATTAAAATCCATTGACGAGCTGAATGCAGTGTACGGGGCCAAAGGAGTCACAAAAGACAAGGAAGTTATTGCATACTGTCAGGGCGGCATCAAGGCGGCAAATGCGTATTTTACTCTGAGGCATATTCTTGGCTATCAGAATGTCAAAGTATATGTCGGTTCCTGGGGCGAATGGGGGAACAGGGTTGATTTCAGCAAATACCCCATAAACGGGAAAATAGTAGAAAGTAAGTAATAACACCAATCATCAGGCCCGGGCAAGATCTGCCCGGGCCTGATTTATAATCCTCCAGAATAACCCGGAACGTGAGAACCGTCAATAAAGAATATTAATCTATTGAAACTCGGCATACTCGTTAATACAGACAGACATCAGGACGATTTGATCGGACTGACAGAGGCGGCACTTTCACGGGGGCATGAGGTTCTGGTCTTTTTCATGGATGATGGAGTAAAACTCCTGACATCCCCATCGGTAACCCGCCTTTGTGAGAATGAAGGGGTGGATATGAGTTTCTGTGATTACACAACTCAGAAAAACGGGGTCTCAAAAGAAGGGATTTGCGGCGACATAATATGCGGGAGTCAGTATAACAACGCAACTATGAACCACGAAGCGGACAGGGTGATAGTGCTCTAAGCGGTTCAATTGAGAATCAGGAATGAAGATATTACACATCATAAATGACGACCTCTCCGATCTAGCCAAAGAGATCATAGATTTACAGTCTCAGGCCCACGAAGTCAAGATTGTTAAGCTTTCCGATAAAGAACTGTCCTACGAAGCTGTTGTGGATGATATTTTTTCCTGCGATAGGGTTGTTTCCTGGTAGACGAAATCGTTGATTGCAAAATTCACTATTTGTATTCATTGAATATGGGGCTCTGCCCCAGGCCCCGGTTTGCCTTTCAGGCGGAGTTACTTATTTGCACGGCCAAATAAGTAACCAACAAAGGCCGCCCCGGAGGTTGTTTTTTAACGGACAGCTGCAGGACTGAACACTAAATTAAAAAAGCCGCTTCGCTTCTACTTTTAATTCTTAACGTGTTCAATCCTGCATCTGACCTAAAACAATCAAAGGGGAGTTAAAGATTAAAAACAAAAAAACAAACCACACATTAATGTATCTTTTCATCTAATCCCCCCCTTTACCGAGTTTAGGATCTGAGGGAGATCGGAGGGAAAAGAGTTAATTTATGTTTGAGTAAAGCGAGTTCAAATTAACTCCCCGGAGATCGACTGAAGAGCCGTTAAGAACTCGGTATCCGGGGCGCATTTTTCTTGGTTCCGTTCTTTTTGTGCGTGCAAAAAGAATGAACCGGGGTTTGGGGCAGAGCCCCATTCTTAATGGATATATAAAGTCATTATTTTATTATCCATGTCAAATCAAGTATTGTATACTATCCGAATGCATCAGTTCCTGCTCCGGAAAAAATGGGACATCCTTTCCATCACACTCTGCACCTGCTCCGCTTTCCTGTTGCTCTTCTTCCTTCGAAATGCTGATGACAACAGGCTTACAAGCTGGAAATGGGTCTTTACCGGATCAGAGATAATCTGGTTTGTTCCATTGATTATTGCCGGTATATTTTTGATGTACGCAGTCTTGAACTCTCCGATCAGCCGACAGAAACCTTCGCTATTTCTCTTCCTCTTCTCCTTTGGCGTTAGCGCACTCTTCTGGAAGGTGCCGGAAGTCATTATAGATGCTTCAAGGTATTTTACCTATGGGAAACACCTCGAATTGTACGGGATTCGATACTTTATTTCTGAATGGGGGAATAGTATAAACGCCTGGACTGACTTGCCGCTCGTCCCTTTTCTGTATGGCCTAATCTTTAAATTATTTGGAGAGGGAAGGGCCTTTATACAGGTTTTTACATCAGTCCTTTTTTCGATGACCGTGGTCGTGACTTATCGTATTGGAAAAACCCTCTGGGATGAAGAAACGGGATTTTATGCAGGAGCGCTCCTTCTGGGGATTCCCTATATATTTTCACAGATTCCCCTGATGCTCGTTGATGTTCCCACTATGTTTCTTCTGACTCTCTCGATATATGTGTTCATGCAGGCATTAAGGGAAGGGGGGGGGTGGATTTTTCTCTCAGCGCTATCGATATTCGCAGCACTCCTGTCAAAGTATTCTGCGTGGATGATGTTGTCGGTGATCGGGATTGTATTCATCGTGTATGCGGGTGAGGGGCTATGGGTGAGGGGCTATGGGCAGAAAAAAAGAAAGGAAATTCCGGAAGCCGGTTTCCGGGACTGCCTAAGACGGGCTCTTTTCGTAACCTTAATAGTGAGTATTTTTGCCGGTGTTGTACTGTACTTTAAATTTAACGTTATTGCAGAGCAGATTGCATTTTTGCGTGAATACCAGGCACCGGGGTTGAGGCGATGGGGAGAGAGCTTTGTCTCCACATTTCTGTTCCAGATACACCCGATTGTCACTCTTGCCGCACTCTATTCAGTGTATGAATCGATCAGGAAGAGGGATCTGAAATTTCTCATTGTGTTCTGGCTCATCCTGCTTATCGTCGTTTTTCAGATAAGAAGATCACGGTATGTAATGATAGTATTCCCCATGGTTACGCTTATGGGTTCCTATGGGTTACAGAAGATCAAAGATCCTGAAATCAGACGATATCTTCTGTCATGTGCTGTCGCCGCCTCACTTGTGGTGGCACTCTTTGCATATCTGCCCTATTTGCAGACCATGAGCATGGTTAATTTCAAAGATGCCGGCGCTTTTCTGGATGGGACAGCTGCGGAAAAGGTGGAAGTCCTTGTCATCCCCTCATCAGAGACTGCTGTCAATGCTTCCGTTGCTGTGCCCATACTTGATTACTTTACGATGAAGGATATTCTTTATGCTCACGATGAGAACTTCTCCCTGCCTTCTGAACAAATAGAGAAGTCTCCACTCAGGTTTACCTGGACGTACAGGAATCCCGAATATTATATTTCTGATGCACAGGCATCTGATCTGCAGCCTGTGGTCATCATTTCAAACCGAGGCCGGCAGGAATTGCCGGAACGCATCAGGAACAGGCTTCAGGGGTATGAGATAACAGAGACATTTGATGCTACGACAGACCGGTTCAGGTATAGTCCTGTTGTAACTGTTTACCTTCCTGCTGTAGAGGGGCAGTGAACATATTTGATCATTCGCAAACAGATGCTCGAATTATGGACGCATCCAGCCGAACCTGCTCATGTAACCCGTTAGTTATTAAAAGAAAATTATTGACTTTTGGCATTCCCTTCTATAATATGCAACCAGGGGTTCTCATAAATTGCTCAGCTGCGGTTCAAGTGGCTCTACCTGCTGGAATTCCCGAACCCGGGCAGCCTATGATATAGTCCGGCCAGATAAAAATGGCAGGAAGCAAAGGAGTCTGTGCACTGATATTGGATTGTATTGCGGCAAGATTTTCTATTAATCCATGCTGCAGGATTTTTCATTATTCATTGCAGCAATCTAATATCCGTTATGTGTCGCATAAGATACGATAGATAAAATGAAAATCATAAGAATAATTGCCATCCCTGTTGTTGCGAGTTTTATAATCTCATTCATAGCGCTCTCACAATATGGTTTGTTTGCTCCAGGAACAATACCAGAAAAGATGATTGCCGGTTCATACATAATCGCACAAAGACGTGAACCAGTTGATGAACCAGTTTACACTGATTTTTTAAAGACAATGAACGTTTGTGCAATCGTCTAAACAGAAAGGGAGGAACAAGATGAGGGAACGAGGCCATGGAAAGATACTTTCCTTATATTTAGTCATGTCGCTGCTCATGACTGTAAGCGGCTGCGCGTTTTTTGCATACACTAATGAAGAACTGGACAGTTCATATATGAAGACTCCTCTAAAAGACACAAAAGCCACATTCTGTGTGTCTGAGGACAGAGGGAAGTTTAAGGATGTGAAAGACAAAAGGACCCTTGTCATATTATCCTTGTCCGGAGGAGGCAGCAGGGCCGCTTATTGGTCAGCATCGGTCATGTTAGCGCTTCAAGAAGTTTTTAAGGCACCAGAGGATTCAAGTGACCAGGAGAAAAAAGACGCTATAAATTTATTAGAGGAAGTGGATATCATATCTTCGGTCTCCGGCGGTTCCTTGCCCGCAGCATATTATGCTATTTCCAAAGATTATGATGATCCGGACATTGTAAAATCGAACAGACACTGGGGACCTGATACGGTAAAAAAATTAATGAGCAAAAACTACAGAAGCAAGTGGCTGTGGAACTGGTTCTGGCCCCATAATATAGTCAGATACTGGTTCACTGCGTATGACAGGTCAGACATCATGGCCAAGACATTTTCTGATAATATGTTTGATAAACAGATATTTGGAGAAAAAATTGCTTTCGATAATATGTTTAATACAAAGATATTTAGAAATAAACTTACGTTCGATGATATAAACCGGAAGCGTCCATACTTGATAATAAACTCAACCAACGGGACAGAGGAATGTTTCTCCGATGTGTTCACCTTTACGCATGATGATTTTCTAAAGATCAATTCTGATATCAACGACTATGATATAAGCCGGGCTGTTATGGCATCTGCATCTTTTCCGTCGGCGTTCAATTATATGACCCTGAGGGATTTCAATGAGTGCAGCCGCAAGAAATATGTCCACGTATTCGACGCAGGGAACGCAGACAATCTCGGTCTGACAAGTGTGGAAAGAATAATAGACAGGAATAAGGATACATACAATAAAATTATTGTGATTCTCATTGATGCAACCACGAAGAGCCCGGGTGTAGACAAAAAAGATTATGACGCGCGCAGTTTTCTTGATTATTATGTTGACCTTAATTTTTTAGACAGTGTTGACACTCTTATGACTTTAAACCGTGAGTCCAGGCTGGAGAGTTTGAGAAGCAAACTCAGAGAGCTCAGCGGTGAAAAGGAAGGTAATTATAATGAATACAAGGGTGATGGGGAAGACAATCCCAAGTGTACGTATGGCAGTGATGAGGAAGGCATTGCGTTTTGTAAGTACAAGAACAAAGAGAGAGAGTCTGCAAACACAAATATATATGAAACAATTTTTTACCATATCACGTTTGAAGACATTGATAAGGACAATTCTGAGGACATGAATCTGCAGGACCAGCTCAACGCCATTGGCACAGATTTTAGAATAAGTGATGAATCTGTATGCGCGATCGATGAGGCTGTAAAGCATTTAGTCGTAAAGGAGAATGAGTGTCTGCAAAAAATTGTATCGCTTCTCGATAAAGATAATGATCAGGTGGAGATAAATTTCGATGACTGCAAATGGGATGTTCCTGTCGATCCTGTAAAGAGGAAAGACTGCACCCCCATGTAATGTTAATTGATGAAACTGAACAATTGATTTCAATTTTTGTGAGCAGCGTTATAACTACAAAGAATAGTAAAGGCTAAAAGAAGAATATCGAATAACGAAATTCGAAGGTGGAATGTGGAAGTGAAAAAAAAGAACCTTCGATATTCGACAAAAAACGCGACATCGCCCAATGAAGGATGGAGTCCTGACACCAACTATTTTTCTGCTGAAGCGGGGCAGTAATTTTTCAGAATAAATTTTCTACGGAAAGATACCGCTCACCTGTATCATAGCAGAACGTCAGAACCCGGCTTCCCGATGGGATGTCTTTTATTATCTGAGAGACTGCTGCCAGAGATGCCCCTGTAGATATACCGACAAGGATGCCTTCTTCCCCGGCACACTTCTGTGCATAGGCAAAAGCGTCCTCTTTTGTAACCTGTAAAATTCCATCTAAAATACTCCTGTCAAGAATTCCCGGTATAAACCCTGCCCCTATGCCCTGAATGGGATGGGGCCCCGGATCACCTCCACTGAGGACCGGTGAAAGATCAGGCTCAACAGCATAAACTTTAAGCTCCGGAAATTTCTTATTGAGAACCTGTGCACAGCCTGTAATATGTCCTCCTGTGCCAACCCCGGTAATCAGGTAATCGATACCTTCAGGGAAATCTTTTATGATTTCCTGCGCAGTAAACTGCCTGTGGGCTTCAGTATTGGCTTCATTTTCGAATTGCTGTGGCATCCAGGCATTTTGTATTTCTCCGGCCAGCTCGGTGGCTTTTTCAACGGTACCCTTCATTCCCTTTTCTTTGGGGGTAAGGACCAGTTCAGCTCCAAATGCGGATATCAGCCTGCGGCGTTCAACAGACATTGACTCAGGCATGACAAGTATCAGCCTGTACCCCTTGACCGCCGCGATCATGGCAAGGCCTATGCCTGTATTCCCCGAGGTCGGTTCAATAATTACACTGTCCTCTTTAAGAATTCCCTTGCTCTCAGCGTCCAGGATCATTGACAAAGCGATCCGGTCCTTGATGCTTCCGCCGGGATTCGAACGTTCCAGTTTCATCCAGACATCAACGCCCTCGTTGAACAATCTATTGATTTTTACGTGATCTGTGTTGCCAATTGCATCGAGTATGCTTTTGATCTTCATATTATCCTCCTGATGCTATTTTGTAATTAAATCCAGCAATACCATACCAGATAAAAGATCATGGCTTTCATTTTAACATTTTGCAAGGGTGAAAAATATAAGGTGTGACCCTCATCAGTTCAATCGTCGAATCACCGGGTGCGAAGTTAAAATATCTTTTAATAACAGTATTATTATGTTGCGATGGCTGCCGGATTGTTAAATAATGTTAGAGATGAAAGATAAGGGGAGGGTGTATGCAGCGGTTTAAAAAATTTATCGATCAGCATCTTCATTCAGAGAATATAAAAAACTCGGATCAATTATCTGCTTTCGGGGTCACATGTACAACTATGCCGGATCCTCCGGAGGAATTTGATGAGTTTGAATTTAAAACTGCTTTCTCAGAGCACATGGATGCTGTGATCGGAGTAGCAATAGAAATGGGGAAGGTGAAAAGGATATTGCTGGGTTTGTCAGGAAAAAATGACCCCGATAGTTTTATGGCTTTGTCTGATACACAGTTAGAAGAATTTTTAGCCCGGAGGGGGGATCAGCTTGTCGAATTTTTTAAATTCATTACGCAGTAAAGATATGTAGAAGTGACCTCGGAGATGCTTACCTGTATTCACTCTTGAATATCTGTACATTGCTGCCGTCTGATTGCATCCAGCTTATCAGGGCGTCGCCGTTATCGCTCATTGCGACATGTGGCCATCTCGCGTCTGATCCCGCAGGGCTGATATTGTCGCTCAATGATGCGGGATGGGTCCAGGCATCCTCTCTGAACTCGCTCTTGAACAGCCTCTTGTTTGTTCCATCAGACTGCTCCCAGGCAATAATAGCATTGTCGTTGTTGTCCATTGCCACCACGGGGTTGAGTGCGTTTGTGCCCCGGGGGTTGATACTTTCATTTGTATCTGCCGGATGGGTCCACACGCCGTTTCTGTATTCACTTTTATAGATATTAGAAAAGGCGCCGTCTATCTGGCCCCACACGATAATGGTGTTTCCATTGTTGTCAATTGCCACTTCCTGGAAGTCTGCATAGTGATTTCCCGGACTGTCAGGGCTGATGAAATCGTTAAAGTCAGCCGGATGTGTCCAGCTGGCAGCCCGGTATTCACTCATAAAAATGTAGGGGTCCCATCCGGCATCTTCATGATACCACGCGATTACGGCGCTGCCGTTGTCAGCCATTGCTACCCGCCCGTAATAGGCATCGTTGCCGCCATTGGGATTTATATGGTCGCTCAGGTTCGCCGGATGTGTCCAGCTGCCCCCCCGGTATTCGCTTTTGAATATTGACATGTTGGTGTCATACTGGTCCCATGCAATAATAGCATTGCCATTGTTATCCATGGCCACAGTAACAAAGGCAGTGATCATTGATCCCAGAGCCGCGTTAATGGCGTCACCCACTCCGGACGGATGGACCCAGGCACCTGACCGGTATTCGCTTTTAAAGACACGGTCGTTGCCGGCATTGTCTTTCTGATACCACGCTACAATAGCATTGCCATTGTCATCTACGGCAACATCATAGCTGATGCCCCAGGGGCTGGGGCCTTCAGGCACGCTCAGAGTATCATTTATGTTTGCAGGATTGGCCCAGGCATTGCCCCGGTACTCGCTTTTGAATAATTGATAATCAGCGCCGTCAACCTGCTCCCACACGATAATGGTGTTATCATTGTTGTCCATGGCAACTTCAGGGTACCGTGCTTTTGACCCGTCAGGGCTGATGTTGTCACCTAAGCCTGAAGGATGCTGCCAGCTTCCGTTCCGGTTTTCACTTTTGAAAATCTGATCATCGCTCCCATCGCTCTGGCCCCAGACAATCACGGCATTGCCGCTGCTGTCCATAGCAGCATCGGATATGTAGGCATCAGTACCGTCCCGGCTGATATTGTCATTCAGGTCTGCAGGATGGGTCCAGCTTTTTGCCGCCGGTGCGGGAGGTTCCGGAGTGGCGGGTGCCGGGTTAGGGGTGGAATCAGTGGAACCAGCCGTCGTGCTGCCTGAACTGCCATTTCCACATCCGGACATCATCAGCGCCGTTGATATCAGTATGAATATAGTTGAAATAGTAATTAGTTTAAGACCCTTTAACATTGCTTTTCCTCCTTATTCCCATCTGCGTTACATCGGGCATCGGGTTATAATAATCTTATCGATGAATCGCATCAGGAGCTGCAATAACCCGTAATGAATTACCTTACTTATCGGTGTAACCGATGGAAACTTGAGATATTTTTAGTCGTTGTTTTCTGTCTTGACTGTGAGTGCTTAAAAAGCTGAAGATTCGAAGAGAGTAGTGGTAGTGCTGAGGCGCAGACTATCAAGAAAAGAGTGCAAGATTATTCGGGCCTGGGTCTGTTCTTTTTGTACGAGGATAAAGATTGAACTTATACTTTCAACTGCATGAACTGCAGGAAGACTTGCTGCAAGAGCCGCACCCTGAGCTGCCGGAAGATGTGACAGGCTTCTCAACACCGCTCATACCAAAGAGAGAAAATTTCTTTGTGATATTTTTGGAACGGCACTTCGGACAGGCAACATCGGGGTTAGTCCCCGATACCAGCTTTTCAAAATCCTTCTCACAGTCATTGCATATGTATTCGTAGATAGGCATATGTCTAATATAAAAAATTGAAGATCAAAAAGCAAAAAAATGCTCGGTCTTCTTTGTGTGAGTTGCCGTTCACTGGCGGCTGAGCACTGAAAGCTGAGAGCTGACAGCTGTTTTTACTCATGCATCGCCTCATCGATCACTTCAACAATATGTTTTACCTTGAAACTCGATCCTGACTTCTTCTTTAATGCTTCCAGCTGCATTACGCATCCCGGGCAAGAAGTGACTACCGTTTCAGCCTGCGTGTCGGTTATATTGTCAATTTTCTTTTCCCCGATGGTTTGAGACATCTCTTTGTAATGCATACTGAAAAGACCCGCAAAACCGCAGCATTCATCGGCATGCTTCATTTCAACGAACTCAATTCCCTTTATGTTTTTCAGTATATCCCTTGGCTTGTCCCTGATTCCAATGCCGAAGGACAAATGACAGGGATCGTGATAGGTCACCACATCAGGGGTTGTTTCAAGCTTCGATGTTGTATTGTATTTGATGAGAAACTCATTCACATCCATGATGTTCCCGATTGTATCGCCTGCAATAAGAGGATACTGGTCCCGTATAACCATAGTGCAGGTAGGACACAGACTGATTATGGCTTCGGCCCTGACTTTATTGAAGTGCTCAATGTTTCTTCGTGCAAGAGCGGATGTCTCTTTCTCAAAACCCAGTGAGCGGAGGGGCGCTCCGCAGCACAACTCTCCCTTAAATACCACAACCTCATATCCTTTTGATAATAAAATATTCACTAAGGCATGTCCGAGATTGGGATATAGATAATTGACACTGCATCCGGCAAAGATGGCAATGCGGCCAAGTTTTTTGACATTTTTATATACCTGAATTCCGTTTTTAAAGGGAGTTGACGCAATTTCGGGGATGTCCCGGAGTTTCCCGGGCCGCAGAAATTTCTGGGATAATCTCAGGAATGTAAATACAGGGTCCATCCTCTCCATAGAGAACTTTAGTGCCCGGCGGAGAAAACGTCCCTTATGAAAAGAATTTCTCAGAACAGCTCTTCCCCCGTAGATGACTTCCGGGATATCAATGCCGGTAGGGCAGACGTTTTTACATGCGCCGCAGAGCATGCAGCTAAATATTTTGTCGGCAAGATTTTCTGAAGGGGTAAGCTTGTTTTTGCCCAGTTCTCCGAGCATGGCGATCCTGCCGCGCGCCCCCATTGACTCGCTGTGGGATGTCAGGTACGTGGGACATAATGTTTTGCATATTCCGCACCGTACACACCTGGCTGCTTCTGTGAGATGAGATGTTTGCGTCATAACTAATTATAGGGAGTAAGAATTTAATAATGCAAAATGAGGAATGGAGGAATAAATTAAACTGTTTTCATATTTTCAATGATTTTGGACCGGGTCCGTGAAATTATCATCCTTGAGCACTTCATTCCCGCTCCCGCTTCTGAAACCCTGAAGATCAAGGGTAATATATTTGTAGCCTAGAGATTTCAGGTGGGAGACAATTGCTTCTCTCTTTTCATTCTCCATTATTATTTTGAAATTATCAGGATGGATCTCAATCCGTGCACTATCCGGGTCGTTTCTTACCCTGAGTTCATCAATGCCGAGATTCCGGATGAATATTTCCGCTTTGCTGACTCTCTCAAGAGATTCGGAAGTGATTTCCTGACCGTAAGGAAATCGGGAAGACAGGCAGGGAGTCGCAGGCTTGCTCCATGTCGAGAGTCCGAGAAATCTTGACAGTTCTCTGATCTCGGCTTTGCGCAGGCCCGCATCGAGCAGGGGGCTTTTGACACCCGCTTCCTTTGCGGCACGCATTCCTGGACGCCAATCTCCTGCATCATCTGCATTTGTCCCGTCGAGAATCCATTGGATGTCTTCTTTCATTGCTATTATTTTCAGTCTGCCGAAGAGTTCTTTCTTGCAGTAATAGCACCTGTCCGGCGGATTTTGGGAGTAGTTTTTATCCTTCAGTTCCTCTGTGAATACTATTCTGTGATTGAGATTCAATGATTTCGTGATTTCTTTGGTGAACAAAAACTCCTGTTCCGGCATACTTTCAGAATGGCCGGTAACTGAGATGACCTCTGTCAACCCTGACAGCGAAGCTGCTTTTAAGAGGAACGTGCTGTCTACACCGCCCGAAAAGGCGATGATGACCCGATCCATTTCATTCAGCATTATTTTTAAATGATCAAATTTTTCCTGGGTTGTCATGGAATTATATTAGTGCAAAAGTGCCATAGAGCACACGGTAAAATACCTGCATTGCTGCTTCTGCACATTTGCTCTTGTGTGCTTTTGCACTTTTAAAGAGTTGCTACTTCGTAGTACTCCTGGTGAAAATTCTTGTCGGCCTTTACTATGATCTTGAAACTGTTTTCTTTTTCAATCTGTTCAATTCCTTCACGTTCATCATCATAAATCAGGTCTGCAACCTGGGGATTGGCCGAAATCATTATCTTGCAGTTTTTCTGCGTTAATCCAATTCTTCTTAATTCCAGGAATATTTCATAGCACACTGTTGTCGGTGACTTGATGAAGCCTTTGCCGTCACAATACTGACAGGATTCACAGAGTGTCCTCTCAAGGCTCTCCCGTACCCTTTTTCTCGTCATCTGTATAAGGCCGAGTTCCGAAACTTCAAGTATTGTACATTTTGCCCGGTCATTGCTCATTGCTTCCTGAAACACGGAAAACAGTTTCTTCCTGTTTTCTTCCTTTTCCATATCTATAAAGTCAATGATAATAATACCGCCCAGATTCCTGAGTTGTATCTGGTAGGCGATTTCCTTTACAGCTTCGATGTTTGTCTTGAATATGGTATCTTCAAGTGAGGCCTTTCCGACGAACTTGCCCGTATTTACATCTACGGAATTCAGCGCTTCAGTCTGATCTATCACAATGTAGCCGCCTGATTTGAGCCACACCCGTTTTCCAAGGGCCTTGGGTATTTCAAGCTCTACCCCGTAGGCGTCAAATATGGGCTCCGTTCCTTCATAATACTCAATCTTGGATATCAGTTTCGGGAAATAGGTATTCACAAAATCGATAACTTTCTGATATTCATCGTTTGAATCGATTATGAGCTTATCGATGTCATGTGCCAGCAGGTCTCTTCCGCTCCTCAATGTAAGGTCGAGGTCACTGTAAAGAAGCTGGGGTGCTTGAATTTTTTCTTTTTTCTTATCTATGTTGTCCCATAGAAGCATGAGATATTCAATGTCTTTTTTGATTTCTTCTTCGGTGCATCCCTCGCTGGCCGTCCTGATAATAAAACCGTAATCCTTGGGTTTCAGATTACTGATGATGTCTTTCAGTCTCGTTCTCTCGTCTTCCTGAAGTATTTTTCTGGATACTCCTATATGTTCAACCCCGGGCATTAACACAAGGTATCGTCCGGGAAGAGTAATGTATGAAGTGACCCTCGCTCCTTTGGTTCCTATTGAATCCTTTGATACCTGGACAAAAACCTCCTCTCCCTCCTGCAGCATGTCTTCGATGGGCAGGTTTATGGGGACTGTTTCCTCAAGGTCTTCTCCGAAGATGGAATAATCAAATCCCGAAAGTACATCGGCAGCATGGAGGAATGCCGCTTTTTCGAGACCGATATCGACAAAGGCCGACTGCATGCCCGGTAAAATTTTTACAACTCTGCCTTTATAAACATTCCCAACAAGGCTGGCATCCTTATTCCTTTCAATGTACAGCTCTGACAACTGGCCGTTCGTATCAATCAGGGCTACCCTGGTTTGTTCGGGAGTAATATTGATTATTATTTTTCCAGCCATAAATTTTATTCCTTACCTTCAGTTCTGTTTGACTTTATTATAACCATAAAACCCTGTCCTTATAACAGGGATTGCGCGTATTTCTTCAACGGGTTTCTGAAACATTTCCTTTAAGACCTCATGAAGCCTCACCTTTGCACTCTCTGTATCGCATAGGACGAGAGACAATCTGTCTCCCTGAACTTCCGCTTTTTCCACCATGGGGCGAATGTTCACCGTCTTGTTGTCTCTTGACACCAGGTGTTCACGGCTTTTCATGAAAGAATGTATGTGCTCGCCGGTCTTTTCGTCAATGTCAATTTCATACTGGTAACCTGAAATGCTGTTATTTAATGACCGGGCATGGACGGGAATGCCGGCCGCCCTGTGTGCATGAATACCTTCCGGCAGTTGTGAGTTCAATGCATGCAGGAAGTCCGAGGAGTTCATGAATGCATACAGTTCGATGTCAAAATGCTCGTTCAATCCCTCCATTCCCGTTGAGAGAGCAGGCCCGAAGGATATCCTGGGATGGGGATGGAAACCCGTTGAATAGGAGACAGGGATAGCAGCCCTTTTCAGGGAGCGAAAGAGTGCTGTCATAAGTTCCTGGTGCGAGAGGTGCCGTAACAAACCGGTCTTCGAAAAATGTACCCTGAGTTTTGTTTGTGTCTCACGAGGTGCAGTCTGCGCGGTGCGGTCTGCACGTTTATTGGATTCCCTGTGCCGGCCCCCGTTGCTACCATTCTGTAATCCGGCCTCTGCCTTCTGTTCTCTTTCATTACATCCAAGGCCGCACCCGTAGCAGCTTTCGCGGCAGTCGACAGTTATTTTCCCTTCCAGGGCATTCCTGCGTTCTGCTTTCAGGAATTTTTTTGTTATACCCGTATCGATAAAGTCCCAGGGCAATTCTTCATCAGGTATAAATGTTTTTGACGCATATTCCGAAAGATGAATCCCTGCCCTGTCAGCCGCCATTTGCCAGTTTTTAAAATTAAAATGTTCTTTCCAACTGTCAAAGCGGCATCCCATTTTCCATGCTTCCTCCAGGAGCAGCGAGCTGTTTCTGTCAGCCCGCGCAAATACAGCCTCAAGAAGACTGTTTTCAACATGCTGCCCTTTGAAATGAATACCTCTTTTCCTGAACGCTCTTTTGATATAGTCCTGTTTTTTGCGAAGTTCATCAAGGGAGTTCTGTCCATCCCACTGGAACGGGGTGTGTGCCTTTGGAATAAACGCTGAAATGCCTACATTGATAGTGACGCGCCTGCCTGTTATCTGCCGTCCTTTTTTTGAAGCTGCTGTGGCCATATTTATCAGGCCGTCAATATCAGCCATCGTTTCCGTTGGCAGCCCTATCATGAAATATAGCTTGATAGTGCTCCAGCCTTCGGTAAAAAGCTTCTCTAATGTCCTGTCGTATTCTTCATCGGTAAAATCCTTGTTGATCACATCACGAAGTCTTTTTGTGCCTGCTTCGGGAGCAATTGTGAATCCCGTTTTTCTCACGCTTTTGATCTCTTCCAGCACTTCTGTATTTATTGCCCCGACTCTGAGTGAGGGAAGCGAAACGGAAATGTGTGAGCCGGAGCACATCCTGTTGAAATTCCGGATCAGAGGCAATAAGCTGCTGTAATCTCCTGTGCTGAGAGAGAGAAAAGAAACCTCTTCATAGCCTGTATTTTCGATGGACTTCTCTGCAAGTGAAAGGACATTTTCAGGTGAACGTTCCCGTAGAGGGCGATATATCATACCGGCCTGACAGAAACGGCATCCTCGTGTACAGCCTCTTGAAATCTCGATTGCCACGCGGTCATGGACAATTGATGCATAGGGGAGTATCGGGGTATCGGGGAAAAGTGCCTTGTCGAGGTCAGCTACAACTCTTCTCTTAATCTTTGTCTTATGTGCGTCATGTACTGATGGGACGTAGACTCCCTCTATATGTGACAGTGAATGTAACAGTTTCTCCCTGGTACCCGCAGCTGATGCCCGATGCCCGGTTTCTGAATATGAATCTATAATTTCAGGAACAACGTCCTCTCCGTCTCCAATGACAAAGGCATCTATAAACGGGGCCATGGGAAGGGGGTTTACCGTGCACGGCCCCCCAGCGATTACAAGGGGATGACTGTCTCCTCTTTCTTTAGATCGGACAGGAACGTTCCCGAGATCCAACATGTTCAGCACATTTGTGTATGAAAGTTCGTACTGAAGGGTAAAGCCCAGAATGTCAAAGTCCCGCAGGGGTCTCTGGTTTTCGAGTGACATCAGGGGGATGTCATGTTTCCTGAGATGGTCTTCAAAGTCCATCCAAGGTGCATAGACTCTCTCTGCAGATGCCCGCGACATGCTGTTTATTATGGAATAAAGGATTTTCAGACCCAGGTGAGACATCCCGATCTCATAACTGTCGGGAAAACAGAGGGCAACGGTCACATCACTGGAAAAGGGCGCCCCGCCGTTATTTTTATCGGGGTCCTTCCTGATAATGTTCAGTTCATGACCTATATATCTGCTTGGTTTCCTGAAAAGTGCATAATTCATGGGCAATGATAATTATCCCACAGGGAATTGATGAAAAGCAATTTGATGAACGGCCGGGAATCATTCCATATTGAGCCACTTCCCAGCTCGTGCCCCATATGTTTCCTGGAAGAATAGGGACTATTTTTTTTTTGCTTTAAATCTTTTGCATGTCATACCCGATGCGTCAAACACTGCGACGGACGGCATTTTTCTTGATTTAAAATCCATGGCCTTACAGCCGCGGGGGAACGTGTCGTCCCATGTGATAAAGAAGTGGGTGCAGTTAAAGCAGTTTATTTTTTCTTTTTTCATATTGGAATAAATGAATTCTTATAAAAAATCTCCCCTGACCCCTCTTTACCAAAGAGGGGAAGGAGTGATTCTCCCTTTGGTAAAGGGTGATGAAGGGGGATTTTTAATTACCGAATGTTGCCTTTCCTTTTATTTTTTCGAGGCAAAATTCATATCCTCCTGGATTTCCTATATCATGGACGATCCCGGGGAGTTTGCATCCAAGCATGCCTTTTTCTTTTAATATTAATGAACGGACGGGTGTATCCGTAATCTCCCCTTCATGAACGGTAGCCCGTATCTTTTCGATATATTCGAACACGTGGGGGGCCGTAATATATACTCCGCAGGCACGAAATTCTCTCTCAAAGCGGAGGGTGAAATGGCTTTCTGATTTCTGATGAAATTTCTGAATACAGGAAATGTGATCTTTAAAATGCGTGATATCCACTTTCCCCGCATTGCTTATTGTGTGGCTCATATTCCCGGAAACTTCATTGAGAGCAATTACATCTTTTTTATATGTATTGAAAACAGGCTTCAGGATATTCAGGGCCCCCGGTGCCGGCATGTACAGGTTGTCGGGGTAAATGATCGCGGCTGCGTGATTCCCTGCAATGTCTTTTGCGCAGCTTATTGCGTCAGACTCTCCCCTGAGCTCCTTTTGATAAAGGAACGTGAGGGAGCATTTGCTTCTGATTTCCTCAACGCTCCTGTGCGTGCGGGGATAAAGCCTTTCTCTTACTTCCCTGTCTTCGAAATACTGACGAATGATTTCTTTCTCTTTGCTGATAACGATAATTATGTTCTCTATGCCTGCTGAAAGACCCTCTTCCACTGAATATTGAATTGCCGGTTTGCTCCCCACAGGAAGCAGTTCCTTCGGCAGGTCAGCATTCACAGTCCGCATCCGTGTCCCGAGGCCGGCTGCAGGAATGATGAGGTAGTGAGGCCCGTCATTCTCCTGACTGTTCATCTCTCTCATCGAAATACGTTACTACAATAATATGGCAAATTCCAAATGCTAAAGAACCTGACCAATCTGTTATAATGAGCATACATTAATCGGGAGGTGACGTTATGTCAGACAAAGTACTTATTTACGGAAAAGCCGGCTGACCTCATACAGACAAGGCCCGGGCGGACTATGCAGACAGGTCAGTTTATTATGATGTAAAAGCGGACAGTTCAAAACTCGATGAGATGCTCGGTCACTCGAAGGGAGACAGAAGGGTTCCCGTTATTGTTGAGGGTGACAACGTCACTGTTGGTTATGGAGGTTCCTGAGGGGTATAATTGCCGGCAGGCTGCCGGTTTCAATAATGTGCAGAGGGCGCTGTGTCCTTTCTATTCGAGCCCTGATCCCTTTTTCTCTAAAGCCCCCGGGGTATCTTTTCCCAGAAGACGGGCAGCGTTTTTCTTGTTTCCGAAAATGTCGTCAAGGGGAAGTGCAACCGGATCCTCATCGTCCTCTTTTATGTGAATGAGCCCGATAATCATGAGGGCACAGATCGTTTTTAACGTTGTAAAATTGGAAGCGGGAGAAAGGGCGAGGATCCTTTCAAGAGGATAGAGTCCATTTATATGAGAAAGGATCTTTTTGTCGTTATTATCGAGTTCGAGAGAACGGACAATCATCATCGGATTCAGGGAAATATTTAATATGTCCTTCGTAGAAGGGCATAGTTTCTTTATAAATGAATAACTTCTGATTTTTTTTATGCCGTGATAAATAAGATTTGGCGTGCTGCTTTGCAGAGTAATCGAGTCATCTAAAATAATGGAGCCTTCTTTTAATTCAAATTCCCCTTCTTCGAGTGAAAAAAGACTGATAATAATATCTTCCACGTGATTCTGCACTTCCTGGACAAGTTCCTGGGGTGTGAGACAGCCGCACTCAACGAGAGTTTCCCCTAATTTTTGTTGGCTCTTCATCATCCGATCGGTTGCATTCTCAAGTTCCGCGAGGGTTATATTCCCCCTCGTTAATAAATACTCGCCCAGGTGTTCATCTTCGTCATTGGAAGCAGCAAAAAAAATTTCTCCACTGGCGATACATATTTTTTTGACAATTGACCTGGACTGTACTTGAAGAATTCCTGTCGTTTTGCTCCGATATGCTCCTATGAGAATATCGATAAGCCGGAAATTCCCGAGAGACCCTTTTAATGATTCGACCCTCCTGATTCCTGCCTGCAGATGATCCGCAACCCTGTTTGTCCAGACTACTTCACCTTTAAACTCCACTCCTTGATCAGGAATCCTGACATTGATCTCCGTACCCCTTACAACGTCAGGAGCATCTGCGATAACAACACTGGCCCCGTCCGAGTAATCAATTACTTTCCCTTTATAGGTTACTGAAGGAAATGTCACTTCACACGCAGAGTTGCTGTTGTATCGTTTAAACTTTCTGTTATTTTTATCACTCATCCTGTCATCCAGTGTAATTATTCGGGAACCACCCCTTTAAAATAATTATTTAAATGTTCTGCTCCCCAATGCATATCACAGTTATGCTCTGCCCTCCCTCTATAGAGAGCAGGTGCATATCTTATCGGCATAATGCATTTTTTATTTAATTATTCTCTTAGCAGGGGGGAATGTGCGGGCTCATTACGATAAAATGGATAAGTGATGCAGCGAAGGAAATGTGAAAAATCAATCTCTTATGCCATGAGCGAGTGCCAGAACGTGAATGGAACCTGCTCCTGCTTTTTTTAACACTCTGGAGCACTCACGAACCGTGGTACCCGTGGTAATGACGTCATCTATCAGTAAGATACTTTTTCCCCGGATCATGGTTTCATTCTCTGTCTCAAAAGCTTTTCTAATATTTCCTCTTCTTTCCGGTGAACTCAGTCCCACCTGAGGCTTAGTATCCTGAACTTTGATGAGACAGTGAACAAATAATTCAGCCCCTATTCTTTCTGATATATTCCTGGACAGAAGAGCTGACTGATTGTACTCTCTTCTTCTCAGTCGCCTTTCATGAAGAGGGACAGGGACTACAGCATCTACAGGGGGAATTTTGAGGTGTGCTGTTATTTCAGAGAGAGGTTTTGAAAGCCTCCTGATACGGTGATACTTAAATAGATTTATCGCTTTCCTCAAGGCCCCGTCGTAGAGGCCGAAAAACCTGGCAGAAGCGAATGCCGGTTCATCTTTTATGCACTCTCCACATTCAATTGACTCATCAGAGATAAGCGGTTTACTGCATTTTCGGCATGCCGGGCCATGATAGGGCTTGATTGACTGCCAGCACGCAGGGCATAGGGGAGCAGTGTTATGTTCTGAAGAGGGCCTGTTACAGATTGGGCAGGATTCAGGGAACAGAATGTTAAATAATTTATTAAGCATATATTCGGGATGTAGCCGTTAATTCTTAGTTAGTAGTCACGGGCCAGAGAGCATTGATAGAACACGTACCGATTGCCGCAACTTATGCCAGACCATGTCCCCTGAACGAGCAGCAGCCAAGTACATACTATTGAATAAGAAGAGTTTCCCCGGTCATCTCTTCGGGTTTGTCGATTCCCAGCAGGTCAAGAACCGTAGGAGCTACATCGGCAAGGATACCCCCTTCCCTGAGCGCGCCCCCTTTATTAAGGAGAATAAAAGGCACCGGATTTATTGAATGCGCGGTGACCATGCTGCCGGCATCCAACATTTCATCGCAGTTTCCATGGTCAGCTGTAATTATCACCGTGCCGCCGATTGACTGTACCTTTTTGACGATTTCTTCAAGACACCGGTCAACTGCTTCACAGGCTTTTGCTGCAGCTTCCATATTCCCGGTGTGGCCGACCATGTCCGGATTTGCGAAGTTCAGAAGAATAAAGTCATACCCTCCCTGATGAATCCTTTTCAGGACTTCGTCTTTTACTTCAAATGCACTCATTTCAGGTTTCAGATCGTAGGTGTCCACGTCCCTGGGAGACGGGATAAGGCATCGGTCTTCACCTTCAAAGGGGACTTCCTCCCCGCCGTTAAAGAAGTATGTAACATGAGCATATTTTTCAGTTTCAGCGATCCTCAGCTGTTTCATATTTTTCCGGCTCAGGATTGCCCCGAGAATATTGGTTAATTTAATTGCCGGGAAGGCGACGGGAAAGGTGAAATCATCGTCATACATTGTTATCGTTACATATGATCCAAGGGCAGGCACCTGCTTCCGTTCAAACCCGGTAAAGCTTTTCTCCGCCAGTGCTGCAGAGATTTCCCGTGCCCTGTCAGCCCGGAAGTTGAAAAAAATCGCGGAATCTCCGTCCCCGATCAGTCCGATGGGCTCACCGTTCTCACAGACGAGAGAGGGTTTGATAAATTCATCGGTTTCATTCCTCTTGTAACTCTCTTCAACCGCTTCCTGTGCTGACCCTACTTTGATGCCTTTGCCGGAAACAAGTGCTCTAAATGCCTGTTCCACTCTTTCCCAGCGGTTGTCCCTGTCCATTGCCCAGTAGCGTCCCGTAACAGTTGATATCCTTGCAGACGGCTTATCGCCGAGAAATGATTCAAGTTCTTTGATATAGCCTATTCCTGATGTGGGAAGTGTGTCTCTGCCATCCATGAATGGGTGAATAAAAATCTTTTGCGCCCCCCTGCTCAGCGCCATGTTAACAAGGGCGTAAAGGTGATTGATATGACTGTGTACACCGCCGTCAGATAACAGTCCAAGAAAGTGCAGGGCCGTGCCTTTTTCAATGGCGGAATCGATGCTCTCTAACAGTGCCTTGTTTTTAAAGAGGCTCCCGTCCCGCATAGCTTTATTTATCCGCGCATAATCCTGATACACAATCCGGCCTGCTCCAAGATTCAGGTGGCCAACTTCGGAGTTGCCCATGGTCCCCTCCGGGAGGCCCACAGCTTCACCGGCGCAGTCAAGGGCAGTATGGGGATACTCGTTCAATAAACTTTTATAAAATGGGATGTTGGCTGTTGTTTTTGCATCGGTGGCAGGATCGTCCGAGATTCCCCATCCATCAAGTATAAATAGTATTAAGGGCTTCATTTTATGAAAGAGACCTTTCTCACGATATTATGGGTTCTAATTTATTATAGGGAAATTATATAAATTGCTGTTCTGTATTGCAAATAGGTTCAGCACTTCTTCGATGTACGGTACTCTTCAGACGGGGTTTGTCTGTTTTTCCATGAATACCTGCAGATCAACTTTCCTGAAGCATAGAAAGTACATCCTGGATGCGGCAGCGGGCAGGGAAAGTGCACTCACCTGACAACTCACGTCATTCTACTCTGAAGGATACCCCACGTGGCATCCTGTTATTCAAAATCCATAAGTGAGCTTCACAACAGCGGCAAGTATTTGTGTCCTGCTCTTTGGGAAGATAGTTATGATCGGTCTGCCCGTGTCGGTGATGTCAGGAACTACTTCACTTTCATCCAGGAGAATGAGGGTGTATTCCGCACCCGCAGAAAAGGAAATTCTTTCGGTGAGTTGCTGTGAAATGTCCAGTCCAAGGTCAACGCGCGAGCCGTTCGTGTCAAACCAGATACCATCATTGTCAGTATTTCGTACGTCGCCGTCCAAATAATAAGAATATGCAGCTCTGCCTTCAACAGCCCACTGGTTCAGTGCATATCCTGCACTCATACCCCCACCGGCCTTCCAGAGGCTGAAGGTCTCTACGATGACATCGCTCGACAGAGATACATCATTTACGACAAAATTTTTCCTGCGGAAATGCATTCCGTCCCATCCTCCTGAGAGATAGGCACTGTAATAAAAACTCTCTACATTGTTCTGAAACCCTATCCGTCCCTCATAAAACTGGCCAAAAATGCTCATATCATTTGTCTGCACCGTGACATCGTCGTGTTCCCATTGTTCTTCATCTTCCAGTCCCACCGCCCAATCTGCGATAAAGGCTGCAAATATGTGGCTCGGCCTGTCAAATGAATATTCCGCAGAAGCTCCAAGCAGTATTGTGTGCAGGTCGGCATCAGAATCTATCTCGGGCCCCAGTGACTCTGTTTCCTCATTGTATTGAATAACACCGTAACCGGCCTGAGCCCCGGTTTCAAAGGTGCCTGCATTGACAGAAAGCGAAGGAATAATAATTATGAGGGACATTAGAAAGAGGGAACATATATATGAAATTCTAATTTTCAACGGTCTTCCTCCTTGATTTCTGGAAATAAAAGGGCACGATAAATTCTGCTGACCGGAATATTTCCTGTTCGGTAATGTTATCGGATCAAGCAGGGGAAACTTTAACCTGCAACAATTTCTTCAAACAGCTCATGAATATTCTCACCATGTGCCCTGTAATTATTGTTGAAAGGGAAAGGTGTTTTCCCCCTGTCCAGGTCTGGCAGCTGTCAACGAATCAACCTCCTGAACCAGGAGCGTGTCATCGGACCAGTTTTTCGAGCAGCGCTTTCTGGGTATGCAGTCTGTTTTCTGCCTGATCAATGACGACGCTTTGAGGAGAATCAATCACTTCATCGGTTATCTCTTCTCCCCTGTGAGCAGGCAGGCAGTGCATTACGATGGCATCTGATTTGGCACGGGATACGAGCTGACCGTTGATCTGGTACTGTTTAAATATTTTTTTCCTTCTCTCCACTTCCCTCTCCTGCCCCATACTTATCCATACATCGGTATACAGGACATCAGCTTCGTTTACTGCTTCTTCCGGATCGGTAACAACGGTAACCTTTCCACCTTTGGAGATGACATTTTCGAATATCTTTCTGTCCGGTTCATACCCCCGGGGACAGGCGACGACAAGATCGATTCCGGTGAGCAGTGCTGCTTCCATCAATGAATTGACGACGTTGTTGCCGTCACCTATATACGCAAGCTTTATGTCCCTCAGGCGGCCCTTCTTTTCCATTATTGTGAGGAAATCGGCAAGGGCCTGGCATGGGTGGTGGAGGTCCGTGAGCCCGTTGATGACTGGAATCCCGGCATTGGCTGCAAGCTTTTCAGTAGTGCTGTGGGCAAAGGTCCTGACAACAATGCCATGTAAGTAACGGGCGAGCACTTTTGCCGTGTCTTCCACCGTCTCGCCCCGTCCGAGCTGCAGGTCTTTTGTGTTGATATAGATGGCCTGCCCGCCGAGCTGGTATATGCCTGTCTGAAATGAGATCCTCGTTCTTGTTGATGATTTATCAAACAGGAGACCAATGCTTTTTCCAAGGAGAGGGCAGGAAGAGCTGTCTTCCCCTGATTTTAACTCAGCAGCCCTTTTCAGCAGGGAATGCATGTCGTCTGCTGACAAATCCAGTAATGTGAGAAAATCCTTTTTCATCTTTCATCTCTTCTCGTTCATGAGGTTCTTAATGTGAATGTCTCTCGAAAATATCTTCGAGTATATCGATTAGATGGTCAATTTCCTTTTCAACGATAATTAAAGGCGGGATAAACCTCAATACGTTGCCGCTCGTGCAGTTTATCAGTATCCCGCGCTTGGTACATGCCTCAACAATCGGTGCTCCTGTTATCGTTAATTCAACGCCGAGCAGAAGGCCCAGCCCTCTCACTTCAATTATGATCGAGGGAAAGTCTTTCTTGAGTTTTTCAAGCCTGTCTTTAAAGTACTTCCCTATCCGGTAACAACTGTCAAGGATAAAACCGTCTTCAAGCAGTGTCTCAAGAGTGACAGTCGCTGCTGCACAGGCGAGGGGATTTCCTCCAAAGGTCGAACCATGTGTCCCGTGCTGGAATGAAGATGCTACAGAGTCTTTTGCAAGCACTGCCCCTATTGCCACTCCCCCTCCAAGCCCCTTTGCCAGGGCAATTATATCAGGTTTTATATCGAAATGCTCATAGGCAAAGAGCTTGCCCGTTCGGCCTATTCCTGTCTGGATCTCATCAAGAATTAGCAGAATTTCATTTTCATCACAGAGTTCACGAACCTGACGGAAATAATCATCTGAAGGCATCCTGACGCCTCCCTCTCCCTGAATCGGTTCGAGCAGTATCGCACAGGTTTTCTTTGAAACAGCCTCTCTGATCGCCTCAATATTATTGAAGGGAACGTGTCTGAACCCCGGGACGAGGGGTTCAAAGCCCTTTTGAATTTTTTCCTGCCCCGTTGCGCTTAACGCTGCCAGCGTCCTGCCGTGGAAGGAGCCATGTGCAGTTATAATTTCGTATTTGTCATGGGGGGAATGGTCCTTTGCATGTTTTCGGGCGAGCTTGATGGCCCCCTCAATTGCTTCTGTCCCTGAATTGCAGAAAAAGGCCTTGTCGGCAAAAGAGTGCTCTACAAGCATCTTTGCAAGAGTGATCTGTGACTCAATATGAAACAGGTTCGAAACATGGAGAAGCCTCTGGGCCTGTTTCTGCAGCGCGATCACAACCCTGGGATGACAGTGCCCGAGGCAGTTAACGGCGATCCCTCCCACAAAGTCCAGATACTCTTTACCGTCAGAACTCCATACTTTCATCCCCCTCCCTTTCCTCAGGACAATAGGGAAACGGTCGTAGGTGTTCATTAAGTACTTCTTCGACTCATCCATGAATTTCTTATCAATTGCCATAGATAAAGAATATAACATAAAGAGCAGGGGGGACAAAAGTGTTGATATAAACATGTATGCTCGGATTGGTCAGTAGTGCGTCTCATGGTTCGAAAATTATCTCGTTTTGCAACCTCTGGATATTCGGCTCAATCATCTTCCCCGCTCTGCCAATCCCTCATTTGTCTTAACCCTGATCGTTTCTATATAATTACTCCATGGGAAAAAAAGCACGCTCTTCCTCCTGTGAAGTACCGGTAAAGACAGTAAAAAAATCGCGAAGCGGCAACAGACAGTACCGGTATGGCGGTGATTTCAAATGGAGAGGGGTGAAATCCGGCCGATATAAATCTGAAGGAGGTGACTGGGCAGGAATAGCGAGACAGGTTCTGATCGGCGACCGCGGTGAGACTGCAGAGTTTCACCTCAGATACTTTGAAATAGAGGCCGGCGGCTACAGCAGCTTTGAAAAACATAAACACGAACATGTGGTAATCGGGGTGAGGGGAAGGGGGAAGGCAAAACTGAACAGACGGATCACAGACATACAATTTCTTGATGTGCTCTATATCGGTGCGCATACCCATCACCGGCTGTATAATCCCTTTCAGGAACCGTTCGGGTTTTTCTGTATCGTCAATGCAAGGAGGGACAGGCCCAGGCCGGTAAAGAAATAATTTGTTTTCTTATGGATATGTAATGAAACAGAATGATATTATTACCAATACCAACTATTCAGGAGGCTTACCATGGCAGAAATCATAATGAAAATTGAGGGCATGAGTTGTCAGCATTGTGTTATGAGTGTAAAGCAGGCTCTGGACGGTGTGCAGGGGGTCAGTTCTTCTGACGTGTCCGTCGGCTCAGCCACGGTTCAGTACGATGAAGCAACGACGAATAAAGACGTGATCACACAGGCTGTTCAAAAAGCAGGGTATACAATTGTCGTGTAGTATGACCATAGGGTTTTATTAAAGGAAAAAATAAATATATCCGTATTAATTTTAAATAACTGTGGATGTACCTAGAAAAGGAGAGTCTGTTTATGAGCACTGAGTATTCAGTAAGTCCTGACGGAGAGAAGTTTTCATTACCCTCAAAGGAAGAGTATAAGAAGGAAATTACGCGGCTGAAGAGAGAGATTACAAGACAAAGAAAGCTGGACCGCGAAATTGTCGTTGTCATGGGAGTCGGCTTTGTAGGTGTTGCCATGGCTGCGGTCATTGCAGATACAGTAGACAAGAAGGGCCGGACGAATAAATTTGTTATCGGCATGCAGAGGCCGAGTGTTCGAAGCTACTGGAAGATCCCCATACTGAACAAAGGGATTTCACCGGTAACGTCGGAAGACAAGGAACTGGCACCCATGATCACCAGGTGCGTGAGGGATAAAAAGAATCTTACTGCAACATTTGTCTATGAAGTGTTGTCACTTGCCGATGTGGTCGTTGTGGATATTCAGTGCGACTATCACAAAGAATCGCTGGGGAACGTACGCGAGGGGTTTGCTGAAATTTCACCCCTTGAACAGGCCCTCGCAATTATGGCAGAACATATTTCCCCCAATGCCCTTGTCCTTATTGAGACGACGGTGGCGCCGGGGACCACTGAGCAGATAGCGTACCCTATCATGAAGAAGGTTTTTGAGCGCCGCGGGATAAAAAGCGACCCCCTGCTTGCTCACAGTTTTGAACGGGTCATGCCCGGAAAGGACTACGTTGCCAGCATCAGGGATTACTGGCGGGTGTGCAGCGGGATTAACAAGAAAGCACGGACAAGGGTCGTGAAATTCCTGAATGACGTACTGAATACGAAAGACTATCCCCTTACCGTACTTGACAAGCCGATTGAATCGGAAACCGCGAAAATCGTGGAAAACAGTTACCGCGCGACCATACTTGCTTTTCTTGATGAGTGGAGCCTCTTTGCGGAACGGAACGGCGTTGATCTCATGAAAGTTATTGATTCGATCAAGGTCCGCCCGACCCACAGCAATATCATTTTTCCCGGTCCCGGCATCGGCGGATACTGTCTTCCGAAGGACGGGGGATTGGGGGTCTGGGCATATAAACACATTCATGGCTGGGAAGACGATATATTCAAGATTACTCCTCTTGCCATAGATATTAACGATACCCGGTCTCTGCATGCCGGACAGATAACCAGAGATGCTTTAAGGAACATGAGCAGGCCTATTGCCGCGGCAGAAATACTGCTCCTCGGGGCCTCCTACAGGGAGGATGTGGGTGACACCAGATACAGCGGTTCCGAGTTAATAGTGAGAAAGCTTACAGAAATGGGTGCTGAATTGAGGGTGCATGACCCGTATCTGAATCACTGGTGGGAGTTTGAGACTCAGGGTTCCTATCCCAAGGAAGGCCACAGCCTGAAAAGGTTCTTCCGCAACCAGGACAAACTGGCCAACCTGGAAATAGAAAAAGATTTAAAAAAGGCCTTTAAAGGGGCTGACGCCATTATCTTTGCAGTGCGTCACCAGCAGTACATCGATCTCGAACCTGATAACGTCGTAAAAATGGTCGGAGGCAGTTGTGCGATTGTGGACTGTTTCGGAATACTTGATGATGATAAGATCCGGAGATACATCGAACTGGGCTGCGAAGTGAAAGGGCTGGGCCGGGGACACATAAAGCGCATTAAAGATGAGGTCACCAGGCAAAAGAAGAAGATAAAATAGGATGGAGGGGCAGCCCTGGCCCGTCTGCCCGGTTCTCCGTTAAAGCCGTCTCAACCACTGATAGGACCGCAAACCGTGCACTGCTTCTATGGGGCGGCTTCCCAGGATACTCATTGCAATTTTCAGAGGCAGATACCGGAATTTATTGAGATAGGTAAAAATAAAGTTCCGGATCTTTTCCGCGTAGACAAACTCCGTGTATATGTGCTCCTGAAGCAGCGTTGTATACCTGTTTTCCAGGAGCTTGTGAGATTTTTCAATTGGCCCCTCACTTTTTGTAATTTCAAGGATGGCCTGCGCGGCAAGTTCGGCGCTTCTCTGTGCAAAGAAGATCCCTTCTCCAAGCAGGGGATCTGCAAACCCCGCTGCGTCCCCGATGAGCATCACGTTCCTGAATACCGGTGAAGGGAGATAGCTGCCGTAGGGGAGTACATAACTGAAAATCTTCTCATCGGTTGCCCCCTTCAGACCTGTCGATGACAGAAATTCTTTAAAGGCAGCGAGAATGTCTTTTCTGTGTGTCCTGTTCAGTGCACACATGCCTATTTTCACCGTCTCTCTGTTGGGAATTATCCAGGCGTACCCCCGGTCTATAAAATCGAAGAAAAGGGAGGGGGAGCTGACATCCCTGTTGACTGAGCGCCTGTTCAGTAATATTTCATGGCCTACCGCCAGGTTCCCGCTCCAGTTATCCCTGCCGAAGAGGTCTACGGGGAAGCTCCTCCTGATCCGGCTGTTGACCCCATCTGCCCCGATGATAAAGTCTGCCGAAAACCTGCGACCTGAAAGGGTGGTAACTGTATTTTTCAATACGTCAAGAGATCGTATGGCAACACCGTCGCCTTCAATTATCTCAGCGCCCGCCTCACGGGCTTTATGCAGGATGTAATTGTCATACACTTCACGGTCAATGAACCGGAAGGGTATAATGTTCTCTCTTCGTGTTATCAGCCGGTCTTTGCAGAAGACTTCGTACCGGTCGGACTCGAAATTAATAATATCCTTCTTTTGTAAAGAATCGACTGTTTCACCAAATACCCTTTGCAGCAGTGTTACTGTCTTGAGCGTTATCAGTCCGGCACAGAGCTTTTTTCTCGGAAAGGTATTTTTGTCGAGTATAAGTACGTTTAACCCGCGTCTGCTCAAGATAAATCCGGCAGTTGACCCCGCGGGCCCTGCTCCGACGATAATTACATCGTATTTGGCAGTTTTAGTCATACCTCGATATTCACAACCCGGGATAAAGATTTTCCCTTAATCATGTTTGAAGCACAGTCTGTGAAAATTGTCTGCTCAAGGGCCAAGTAATATTGATCCCCCACCAAAAAATGTCCCTGCAACGGAGGCTGTCATGAGACATGCCAGAGTGGCCGCAAGCAGGGCCCGGGGACCCACTGCTGACAGGTCTGCTGTCCTCCCCGGAACAAGGGCTGCAATGCCGCCAACGAATATGGCAAGAGATGCAACATGGGCAAAACCACACAGGGCATAGGTGGCGAGAAAGGCAGAACGGGGGTCTTTCAGTGTCCCTGCTTCCATGAGAACC
>CALZGI010000023.1 GCA_945786855.1 Thermodesulfovibrionia bacterium
ATCCCTGATCTCGACTATCTGGTTAGGATCAAGTCCGGATGTAGGCTCGTCAAGAACAAGTATTTCCGGGTCATTCATCATTGCGTGGGCCAGACCTACTCTCTGTTTATATCCCTTTGAGAGTTCACTGATCGACTTATGCATGACCTCATTTATACCGCACATGCCTGCCAGTTCCTTTATACGTGAATCAATATTTCTCTTTTCCAGCTCCCGGATATCCGCAATGAACCTGAGATAATCATATACAATCATGTCAGGATAGAGGGGCGCTGACTCAGGCAGGTATCCGATCAGTTTTTTTATCTCAAGCGAGTTCTCTTCTATGCTGAAATCCTTTACCCTGATATCACCAGAGGAGGGCTGAAGAAAACAGGTAAGCATCCTCATGGTGGTTGTCTTGCCTGCACCATTTGGTCCGAGCAGGCCCAGGACCTCACCCTTTCTGATCTCAAAACTGATCTCATCAACTGCACATGTATTGCCGTAATATTTTGTCAGGTTCTCTATCTTTATCATGGAATGGTCATTCATAATTTAATGGTTATTTACTTCAGAAAAAATATTTTACGAATGAGAAAAAAAAATTTCAAGCCCTTTCATGGCAATCATGACTATACAACAAAAAGGTAATAATTTCAGTTAATTAATAATAATCGCATATTCCTGTTCAGTCTTCTCCCAGCTGCCACTCTGCAAAACCCTTTTTTCGGTGTTCAATTTTAGATCCTCTTAACCTGATCCCGGTCCTGACCGGGTCTGTCTTCACATCAATATAGGCCCTGACAATATTTGCAATGGTAGCCTCCTGAAAGGTCATGCTTTTTCCGTCTCCAAAAACAATAGTTGTCCTTAAATGCGTATGGCCTTCAGGGACTTCAGCAATTATTTCTTTTACGTCTTCGTTGGATATGTTCATATTTATCCCTCAAGTAAAGATATATTGAGGTTCAACCTCGATATGAGCCTCATTAATTTACACTTACTCTGACCTTGTCTACCCCCGTGTTGCCGGTCTGAGGATCAAAGGCATAGACAATTAGTTCGTAATCGCCTTTTTCAGAAACCGCTGCCTGTCCCTTAAACGTGCTTGGACTGCTAAATGAAAGCGGAACAGTATCAATGATGTTACCGTTATATTTAACCATGGCCTGGATATCGTATTTGCTGGAGTCCCATAACCCGCCCGGGGTTAAGGCGCACCCTCATATCATGACAATCCGGCTTTGAAAGGGAATAACTGCTTTACCGCCGGTCATGTTGATCTTTTCCGGTGCGCGGGCAATTACAGAAAATCCAGGGATTTCTATAATAATCCCTTGTCCTGTGATGTCTTTTCCAGGAATCAGCCACATTTGCGTAGAACTCTTTATCATGTCCGGTTTTGTGACCAGAGGGGCATCAATTTCAATCGTAATCAATACAGGTTCATTAATATCAATTGATGTTTCAAATTTTGCCGCCCCATCACTTATGGTGCCAAATCTTGTTTTTGGTTCGATCATGATTTTTCCGGTATCTCCTGTGGAGCCCTGCGTTATTCCTGTTGCTAACACGTTCCCGGATTCACTATCCTTTACGGTTACACGGGCCCCGCCCATGCTTGTTCCCACAAACTTGGCGTCTTTTGATTTGGCCCTGACAACCAGTTTGGTCGAAACAGCTTCAGAGATTCCGTACATAAAAAATCCTGACATTAACAGTGCTGCGATTAAAATCTTTTTCATCATGCATCTCCTTTTGATTGATTAGTTGTTCTTATTATTAAACATTGCACGAGATTTTTTAAAGGCGTATATTTTGAGCAGTGTTGAGATAGAGATTTAATTTATTTCTTGATCTAACATGTCATTTTACGATATCATTTCAGAGCTTATATGACACGTTATATGCATCAACTGTTTTTGTCAGGACATTCATTCGGGATATGTCCCTGGTCCCGGCATTTCATTCAGCATACATCTCTGGCCAACTATCAACATGAAAGGATGAAGTAATGTATAACCTCGTGAGTTTTGCCGGCATATTTATTCTCATGGCCTTTGCATGGATGTTATCTGAAGAAAGAAGAGTGGTCAACTGGCGTGTCGTGATATGGGGACTTACACTTCAGATGATTTTTGCCCTGTTTATTTTTATCGTGCCGGCCGGTGCCAAACTCTTTATGTATATTAATGATGCGCTTGTAAAAGTAATTGATGTTGCCGGTGCAGGAACAAAATTTCTCTTCGGAAGACTGGCCCTTCCGCCGGGCGCGACCAATGAATTTGGCGAGGAGTCCCTGGGTTTTATCTTTGCTGTACAGGTATTGCCGCAGATTATTTTCTTTGCCAGTCTCATGGCGGTCCTGTATTATGTGGGGGTCATGTCATGGCTTGTCAGAATCTTTGCCCGGATTTTCTCAAAGCTGATGAAGGTTAGCGGGGCTGAGTCGTTGTGTGCATCAAGTAATATTTTCGTGGGGATTGAGTCTGCCACAACTATACGCCCTTATCTGGAAAGAATGACAAAGTCAGAACTCTGTACCATTCTGACCGCAGGCATGGCTACGATAGCATCAACTGTGCTGGCAATTTATATTCTCATCCTCCAGAACCAGTTTCCAACAATCGCAGGACACCTTGTATCAGCCTCGTTTCTGTCTGCACCTGCAGCGATCATCATGTCAAAGCTCTTGATGCCGGAAACAGGGCAGCCTGAGACTCTGGGAGTAGATGTAACGCCATACTATCAAAAAGAATCATCAATGATCGAAGCGATTATTAACGGAGCCAATGCAGGACTGAAACTGGCGGTAGGCGTTGTTGCTCTCCTCATTGCGTTCCTCGGACTGGTTGCCCTTGCTGATTTCATATCTGCAGGCGCTGGAGCAAAAGTGAATGAAATGATCGGGTTAGATATTGACTGGTCATTAAAGGGACTGCTCGGATATGTCTTTTACCCTTTTACCATAATAATTGGTGTTCCTCCTGTTGATGCATTTGAAATATCAAAAGTTATAGGTGAGAGGGCCATTGTAACTGAAACAAAATCCTATATGGACCTGGCTGTGCTGATGGATGGGGGAGTACTGAAAGATCCGAGATCCGCTTTTCTCGCAACATATGCACTGTGCGGGTTTGCCCATATCGCATCACTTGCAATATTTGTAGGCGGTATTGCTGCGCTTGTTCCGTCAAGGACAGCAGACCTCTCTGCAGTGGGTCCACGGGCATTGCTAGCGGCAACACTGGCCTGTCTTATGACGGCTGCTGTTGCAGGGACATTTTTTAAAGGCGGTTCAATACTGCTTGGACAATAACTGATTATTCCATGCTTCACACATCCACTCATTTTGACATTATCATTGCCGGCGCCGGTCCTGCGGGTTCAACAGCAGCGTTTCTTTTAGGCAAAGCCGGCCTGAATGTGCTGATTATCGATAAAAATAAATTCCCCCGGAAAAAGCTTTGCGGAGGGCTTATTACTGATAGAACGGTCAAGCTGCTGGAAAGGGTCTTTGGTGCAACCGTTGATACACTTAATCAGCATGGCATTATTGAATATGAGTCTGATCATTACGAGGTATACGGCAAAAAGAGGCTGATAACAGAAAGAAGTTTTGAGATTCCCTTTCGTTTCATAGACCGGGAAAAATATGATAACTTTCTCCTGCAAAAAGCGCTGCAGGCAGGGGCTTCACTTATTGAGGGTGATGGGGTGAAGTCCATCGATATATCAAAGAGCAGTGTTCATACACGCGGGGGATGGGATGTTACGGCAGATGTTATCATTGGCGCTGACGGGATAAACAGCAGGGTAAGAAGAAGCTTTCCTGTTGATCTGTTTGGAAGAGAGGACTGGACAGAAAATGTGGCTTCAGCTCATGAAGTCATTATGAGCAGAGACAGATTGAATAGGCAGATCGACCATCCAGCACTTTATTTCGGTCATGTGAATCATGGCTATGCATGGATATTTCCCAATAGAGATACGGTAACAGCAGGAATATGCGGGCTGAAGCAGCATACAGGAAAAAGTGTCTTATCTATCTTCAGAGAGTTCCTGAATGGAATGGATTTAAGCAATGCCGGAGATGAGAGGATTAACAGTTATGTCCTGCCTTACGGCTGTTATTTGCCAAATCCTGCATTCAGGAACCTGGTTATTGTTGGAGATGCTGCCGGGTTTGCTGATCCTCTTATAGGCGAAGGTATTTATTATGCCCAGAGAAGCGCTGAGCTTGCTGCGCAGGCTGTGCTTACATTGAGAGAGGAAAATAAAAAATTTGACGAAACGGAACATTATTACGTCCCTTTAATCAAACAATACCTTCTGACAGAGTTTGAATATGCAGGAAAGATAAGAAAGGCCATATTCAGATATTTCAGTGCATTTGATTTTTTTATATTAGGAGAACTCATGAATTTTTATGGCAATAAAACGATCGAGGCGATCCATGGTATCAGGTCATATAAATGGATGAAAAAAAAATAGGATGAGAGTTGTTCCGAACTTCTCCGGTCAGTCTGGTGTAATCAGGTCTCGACCCTATTATGACTTCTGTCTTTGGTCTGTCTTCCTTTTTCTGGCATCTTCCTTAATTCGCCTGACATGTCCTCTGCCAAGACCCTTTACTTCACAGCCCAGCTCAAAGTACCGTCTGATTTTTTCATCATCGAGGATCCCAAAGCAGTCAATAACGGCAAACGTATTACCCACAGCTTTAAAAACTTTATCAGGATCCAGATTGAGGTAGTGGTCGTGTCTGACAGCAAAAATAACCGCATCAGCACCTTTAAAGGCTTTCATTAGTTCCTTCTCTATTTGCAGATTTGACAGCTTCTCCTGGTTTCTGAAAAAACGGGCCAGGCTGTGATCTTTGGAAGGATAACTGTCCTGCTTTTCAAACTCCCACCAGTTGGAAAGATAGGGATCATGGACACGCATGTTAGCGCCCATTTCAGTCAGTTTTCTGACGATCAGTTCAGAGCCGCTGTATCTGGTATCGCCAACATCTTCCCTGTATGAAGCGCCAAGTAATAATATGTCTGCAGCAGCAATAGGCCTGCTCATATTTCTTAACGCATCTCTGACAAGCTGTCCGACATGAAGGGAACGGGTATCATTTATATTTATTGCCATGGGAGTAATCTTGAAAATGTCGTCTTCAAATCCATGAATATGTTTATATGCCCATACTCCGAGACCACCGTCTTTAGGCAGACAGTAACCGCCTATGCCGGGACCGGGGAAAATAATATTGCTGTGAGTAGGTCTGACTTTTATTGAATTGATGACTTTTAAAAGATCAACACCATTCCGTTCAGCAAAGAGGCTCCACTCGTCCATGAATGCAAGAATAGTGGCCCGATAACTGTTTTCAATTATTTTTGCTGTCTCTGACTCTATCGGCTTGTCAAGTACGGTGAGGGGATAGTCTTTTGTATTAAGTACTTCATTAAGAAATTTTGCAACTCTCTTTTTTGCTTTTGCATTGATACCGCTGCATACTCTCCAGAAGTCACGGATACTTGCTACATAATTCTTTCCGGGCATGACCCGTTCAAAACTGTGGGCAAGCAGAGGGTCGGTCTTTATGCCCCGTCGCTGGAATACTTTTTTCATTATAGGATAAGCAATCTGCTCGGTTGTGCCCGGAGCTACAGTGGTCTCGATAAGCACAAGGGTCTCAGGAGAAATGTATTCGGCCATGATTGCGAGAGATTCTTCCAGCGGCCCCATCACTGCATGGCCGTTGCGTACATTTCCAATATCCTCCTTATGATAGTCACACTGAATGTCAACCACCACAACATCAGCAAGAGATAACACATCATAGGTAAAGGTCGCGGTCAGGGTTTTCTTATCCTGAACACATCTCTTAATCATTGGAGCGAGTTCTTTATCTTCAGATACGACGGGTGAGACGCCTCTGTTCAATACAGGGATTTTCCAGTAGCTTCTTGAGCTTGGCCTCTGCATGCCGATAAC
>CALZGI010000024.1 GCA_945786855.1 Thermodesulfovibrionia bacterium
AGCACTGACGGACGATATTCCTATGAAGATTATGTTTTCAAGGGAGTTACTCCCTGGGGTTACGAGGGGTTTTTTATTGCAGACTTTATTCCTTACTCTGGGGAAGCCGGCACTTCCGGTATGATGGTATTTCCGGACAGTGAATCTGTGAACGCACGTGCAGAACACAATATCGGATTTACTGCCGCAAGCAATATGTATATTTTGACGGTCGATAAGGTTGGGGCCGGTAATGGAACAGTTTCAAGCACCCCGCCGGGGATCGATTGCGGTGAATTAGAAAATTGCACGAATTGTACGGAGACATTTAATGAAGGAACTATCGTCACCCTGACCCAGGAAGCGGGCGTTAACTCGGTATTTACGGGCTGGACAGGAGCGGGTTGCGGTACTTCTGAAGAATGTGTACTAACAATGAATAATGATGTTGAGGTGACGGCACATTTTGAGTCCTGTTCAGACCGTCGTGTGAGAATTGCTGGAGAGTCAGCTGAATATTTCACTGCCCTTCAGGATGCATATGACTCTGCGGTACAGGGAGATAGTATCCAGGTCCAGAACACTTTGCTTACCGATGATCTTATAGCGAACCGGAATATATCAATAACCATTACCGGCGGATACTCCTGTGATTTTTCGGCAGTCACAGGAAACACTGAAATTGCGGGCACACTGACAATCAGCGATGGAATGATATCGCTTGAGCACCTTGTAGTGCAGTAATTTTCGTTATCGGGAGCGCATAATAAACGGGCTGGATTGCTGAATTATAATTATCTTTTCAGGAGTAGTTTTTTATAGAGAGCTTTTAGCTGAAAAACTGGCCCTACAAAATCTTTCCTCTCCTGCTGAAAAACTCGCTTAATGCTAAACGGATAACTGCCCCTTTTGACCATTTCTGGTCCATTTCTTTTGAATACTCTTGTGCAAGTTCTTCCACCGCTTCCAGGACCTCATCTTCCAGATACACCGAAGTCTTTACTAATTTTTCGTGATCCTCTGTCATGCTCCCTCCCTTTTCTGTGAAGTTTGTTCCTGTTTGCCTGGCCCGGTCCCTTACGATTAAGGAGTCAGTACATAAATGGTGGACACATCCCGCTATGTAAGATTAATGCTGATTTATTATAATACACCTGTATGCTCGCACTTCTATCATCGATGCCCTTTGAATTATCGCTTATCCCTCCCCTTCTAAAAAACAGGCGTTCTTATAAAGTTGCAGGGAAGACAGCAGTGAAAGGCACGTTGTCCACTCTGCCCATCATTCTTGTGTATACGGGAATTGGCAAAGTGAACGCCGCGCACAGCGTAACATGCATACTTGAGAGACTTCCCGTTGAAATAATAATCAATATCGGAGTTGGCGGTGCTTATCCGAATTCCGGCCTCAGGGTTGGGGATATTGCTGCAGCATCAAAAGAAATTTATGGTGATGAAGGGGTGTTGACGCCGCAGGGATTTAAAGGGATGGAGGAGATTGGGATTCCGCTGGTAAAGGCAGGGAAGAAGAAATATTTCAATGAATTCCCGGTTCTTGTTCCGCCCTTGATGGTGAACGGGGAGGGGGCCGTAAAAATAAAAACCGGGAACTTTGTGACTGTTTCGGCAGTGACAGGTTCACAAAAAAGGGCAAAAGAACTTGAAAAACGTTTTGATGCACTCTGTGAAAATATGGAGGGTGCTGCAATAGCGCAGATCTGTGCGCTGTACAAAGTACCAATGGTTGAAATCAGGGGAATCAGCAATATTGCCGGTATCAGGGACAAAGGTTGCTGGAACCTTACGCTGGCCGCTCAAAACTGTCAGAGAGCAGCACTGGACGTAATGAATTCTCCATTGATCCGGTCTGCTTTAAGAAAAACTGGAAAGTATACGAATAAATAATAATGAAAAAGAAAACCGCAGACAGTTCCGAAACAAGAATTTCCAGGGAAATAAGGAAACTGCTCATTGACGCGCTCAACCAGAAAGACTGGTATTTCTTTAAAAATAGCCAGTTATGCAAGTGCTGGGAAGAAATGGACTGCTCAAACTCCCATTGCCCGTCCTATGAGTCATCGAATTTGCGGTGCTGGCAGGTAGCCGGGACATTTTGCGGGGGCAAACCTCAGGGGGAGTTTGCGAACAAGATAGGGGATTGTCACAAATGCGAGGTATTCAGGAAAGCGACTGAGGGAAACGTTACTCTTCAGATTGGGGAGGACTTTAATAATTTAATGTTCCACCTGAAGACGAAAGAAGATGAACTCAGATCAATTCTGCTCAGTTCCGAGGAAAAGAACCGGGAGCTTGAAGAGTTAAATAATAGGATCAAAAAACTTGTGGAGACATTAGATAAAAAGAATACCCTCCTAAGAGAGCTTTCGATTAAGGACGGGTTGACCGGTCTCTATAATTACCGGTTCTTTCGGGAGATCCTTTATGAGCAGTTCAACCTTGCAAAGAGATTTGAATTTTCTCTGTCATGCATTATGCTCGACATAGATTATTTCAAGGCGGTGAATGACACCTATGGCCATCAGGCAGGGGATGCAATTTTACACCAGCTTTCAGATATCTTAAAAGGAAATGTCCGTGAAGCAGACAAGGTTGTCAGATACGGGGGCGAGGAATTTGTCATGATATTACCTTACACAGACCATGAATCAGCCCATATAAAAGCAGAGAGATTACGGCAGATAGTAAGCGACCATCCCTTCCCTGTCGGGGATAAGACAATAGGCGTGACTGTGAGTCTCGGCATAAGCTCCTTTCCGGACAATAAACTAATTAAAAAGGCCGAACACCTCGTCAGTTATGCTGACAAGGCATTATACGAGGCGAAGCAGGGAGGGAGGAACCGGACTGCAGTCTATGCCGAGACAGTGAGAAAGAAACATGAAGGGGAGGCCGGTGCAGGACCTCTATTTTCGGAGAGGAGAAATCATGCGAGAATTCAGACCGTGATTCAGTTAAGGGGGGATATTAATGGTAAAGAGAAATTTTCCGGCAATACCTTTGATATCAGTTATTCAGGGCTTTGCCTGCTGAGCAACAATCCTGTTGAAACGCACAGGCGCATGACCATTTGCCTTACTTTGCCTGATATTGAAGGAATAGCTAAAGAGGCGGCCCGGATGAACCTGGAAGGCATGGCTGTGTGGAGTAAGCAGATTCATGAGCACAGGGGAGGGAATAACCGATGTGACGCGAATTATCTTGTGGGAATAAAGTTTATCAATATGTCAAAGAAAGACAGAGTGTATCTTCAAAAATATTTCGCCGCTCTTTTAAAATGAAGGCAGCGGCCCATTTTTTATGGCCATTATTTATACTAATAAGCAGGCGTAACAGCAGGGGCTCTTTCCTGGAGAGTACCGAAGGGAAAGTTTAACGTCCTGCCCGGAAAGTGTTTCACAGAAACAAGGAGTGACGAAAAAGGGTATGTCTCAGAAGAAGAACTTCTCCAAATACTGTACCCGATGCATACATGCGGTAATATTAATTATTTCGCTCACCCTGATCTGTCCCTCTTCTTTTGCCGCTGAAAGGCTGAACAGCAAATCAGGAAAACATTTGTTATGGTCTGTTGAATCCGATCGAGGTACGGTCTACCTGCTCGGGTCTATTCATCTTATGAAAAAAGACTCCTATCCGCTTCCCATCGCAATTGAAAATATATATAACTGCTGCAGCACAATCGTATTTGAAGCAGACCTGAACGGGATGAATGATCCTGCCGTTCAGGCAAAGATGATGCAGACGGGACTCTATCCGCCCGGGGAGACATTATCAGGGAATATTTCCGGGAACACCTTTGCCCTGCTGCAGGAGAGGCTTCAAGGATCCGTTTTATCGGCAGATAATCTCGAACAATACAGGCCATGGCTTGTTGCCCAGACAATAGCCGGACTCGAGTTCCTGCGCCTGGGTTTTGATCCTGAACTGGGCATAGACAGATATTTCTTTAACAGGGCAAAGCGGGACAAAAGGGATGTGCTGTTTCTGGAAACAACGGAGTACCAGATAAAGCTTATCGCGAACATGAGCGAAGATCAGCAGGAAGACTTTTTAGAGGGGATATTAAAAGAGATAGATGCTGTCCGGACATTGTTCTCTGAAATGCTTGAAGCATGGAAGGCTGGTGATGAGGAAAGACTGGCTGCCATTCTGAACATCGGGTATGCAGAACATCCGGACATCTACAACCGGTTTATTGTAAAGAGGAACAGAGAGTGGATACCTGCAATCGAGGATCTGATGAAGCAGGGAGGCAATGCACTTATTGTCGTTGGAGCAGGCCACCTCGTTGGACGTGACAGTGTTATAGATTTGCTAAAGAAGAAAAGCTATAAGGTTAAGCAGCATTAACCTGAAGAATACAGACATTGAAAAATTATTTAGTTAACTCGATGAAATTATTAAAGTATGGATCTGTCTTTGAACAGGAATATACACGCTTGTGAGTTAAATATTGCGTTAAAGGTATCGAAAACTAAATAATTTTCCAACGCCTGTATTCTTTAAATGCGTTTTTCATTCGGTGGTGTAAAATGCTGAATAATGAGATACAATGCTGACAGATATAACGTCAGGAAACGCAAAAGAAGAGGGCGGTAAATTCCGTTTCTGGATTGTCGGGCAGATAGAAGAGTGGTGCAGGGACAATGGTGTGCCCTTCGATGCAGAGAAATACGGTCTTCGCAACACGGGGGGGATAGAATTAAAGTGGGGAATGTACAAAAAAGGTGATGAACGTGATATGTGGGCATCATGTTCGGATAAAACAGCCATGAGCATTCTCATACGAGGTGATTTTACCTTTACTTTCCGTGATGTAGTCAATCATGAAATGACAAGAGAAGTGAGGCTCATGAACGAAGGTGATTATGTTATCTGGCGTGAAGATGTGGAGCATACCTGGCGAATGGCCCGGGATTCAGAGATTTTTACTTTGAGGTGGTCGCCGAAAGAGCAGGAAAGCACCGCAGAAAATGAACGTTAATCCTTCCATTTAAGTTCCTTCCTTAAAATTCCGATAAAAAATGAGGTCAATGCCTGAATGATTACGGAGGATAGTTTGATTTATTAAGCTAATGTAAGGAGTTGTCTGATAGCAGAACACTCGCACCTTCTATGAATAATTTAAGCCTCATTCAAAGGTTTTCCTTCATATCCCTCTTTGCCATGGTGATTTTCGGATTTGCCTTCGGTAAAATCCTCGGCGATTCGATGAGTCATCACATTACTGAAAAATCAGCTCATGACACGGCCGATATTGTCAATAAGAATGTGATAAAACATTTTAAACCCTCAGAATTGACCTCAGTGAAGAGAGGGAACCAATATAAAAAATTTTCTCATAAAATTGGTCATCTTACCCTGGGCCCTCATATTCTGCAGATAAAGATATGGAACAGGGACATGACTGTGGTCTGGTCCGACGATAAAGACCTGGTCGGAAATCAGTTTCCCCTATACCGGGATCTTGAAAAAGCCTTGGCAGGCGAAATTATTTATGAAACCGAAGAATTTGATGAGTATAGTCCGGATCACAACTTAGCTCAAGAATTTCAACATCTTGGGGAGCTCTATGTTCCGATAACATATGAATCTCAGGGTCATATCGATACAGTATTTGAAATATACCAGAACCTTGATCCTCTTTACCTGTCTATTGAAGAGCATAAGAGAATGATCTGGTTCTGGACCGCCATCGGATTTGGGGCCCTGTATGTAGTCCTCTTTGGAATTGTGTGGAACGCCTCGAGGCGTCTGGAAAAACAGACGAGAGAAATCAGACAATCGAAACAGGACTGGGAGGAAACCTTTAACTCAATCACTGACATGATTACCGTCCATGACAATGATTTTAATATTATACAGTGTAACGGTGCAGCGAAAGAACTCCTGGGACTGCCTGCTCTGAATGGTTCAACGAAATGCTACACCTATTTTCACGGCTCCGACGATCCGCCCGAAGAGTGCGCAGGGAGGCAGTGTGTAAGAGACAGAGTCCCCGCGACGGTTGAGTTGCTCGAGCCCCATTTAAAGAAGTACATTGAAATCAGGGCTATTCCCCGAAAGGATGACAAGGACAATATAGATGGACTGATCCATGTGGTACGGGACATAACCCAGCGCAAGCAGGATGAGAAAATCATAGGGACCCAGCTGAACCGGCTGAGTGCACTGCGGTCAATAGACAAGGCAATAATAGGCAGTATGGATATCAATGTTACACTTGATGTCTTTCTGGAACAGGTGTTAACCCATCTTAATATTGATGCAGCCTCAGTGCTTATGATGAACAAATATACACCGCTGCTGGAGTATGTTGTGAGCAAGGGCTTTCGTTCTGGTGCCCTCAAATACACGAAGCTGAAGCTTGGAGAAAGTAATGCCGGCCGAGCCGCCTTAGACAAACGTATAGTAAGCATTCCCGACCTGACGCAGCATATTGATGGATTTTCCAGTTCACAGAGCTTTTTGGACGAAGAATTCATCTCCTACTTTGCCGTGCCACTCATAACAAAGGGCCGTGTCAAAGGTGTTCTTGAACTTTTTCATCGGTCAATCATGGATGTGGATGAAGACTGGATGGGATTTCTTGAGGCCATAGCCGATCAGGGAGCTATTGCCATTGACAATGCAACGCTTTTCGATGAACTGCAGGACTCAAACAACGAGCTTGTGCTTGCCTATGACAATACTATTGAAGGATGGTCCCGGGCCATGGACCTGCGGGACAAGGAGACAGAAGGCCATACGCAGAGAGTTTCTGAAATGACTCTATTTATGGCCCGTGAACTTGGGCTCAGGGAGAAAGAGATTGTTCATATCAGGAGAGGGGCGCTTTTACATGACATGGGGAAGATGGGAGTCCCTGACAACATATTACTCAAGCCCGGCCCTCTTACGGAAGATGAATGGAAAATCATGAAACTGCATCCTGTTCATGCATATCAGATGTTATTTCCTATCGAATATCTTCGTCATGCCATCGACATCCCCTACTATCATCATGAACGGTGGGATGGAACTGGATACCCGAAAGGTCTTAAAGGTGAGGAGATACCTATTGCAGCAAGAATATTTGCCATAGTGGATGTCTGGGATGCACTTCGTTCCGACCGGCCATACCGGAAGGCCTGGCCGAAAGAGAAAGTTACGAAGCACATACTCTCTCAGTCAGGAACACATTTCGATCCTGCCCTCGTAAGGGTGTTCTTGGGCGCCGTTGATGCCATGGAAGAACGGGTTGTCAGTTATTCACGTGAAGGCATATCGTAATCGGCATCACAGATTTGACTTATTGTATGTGCTTAACTATAGTGTAATTAATGCCGTATAATATGGACGGGTGCTTAAAACGAAAGGAGATAGTATATGAAAAAAGTAATTGTTGTTTTATTAACGATCGGTATCATGCTTTCATCTTCCATGGCTTTTGCGGTCGACTTTAAGGACAGTGTTGATGGATATGACATTGCGTTTGATTCTCTTGTGTTCAGGCCTCTTGGTGTTGCTGCCACAATGGGTGGATCAATTATCTTTTTTATCTCACTCCCTATTGCCGCAATTACAGACAGCATTGAGCCGGCGGCGGAACTGCTCGTTAAAGATCCGTACAGGTTCACTTTTGTCAGGCCTCTCGGCGAATTCAAGTCACTGTAACCGCTGTAATTGACAGACTGCTTCCTGCAGTTCCATCGTGTGCAGGGGGCTCTCCGGGCAGGTTGTTCCCGGCGTTTTATTCAATGTCCAATCAGGGGTGGGCTGAATTATTACTTTCTGAAAAAGACGGTCTCTTCGATTGTTTTTCGTGACGCCTTCCCGCCCCCGGAAGAGGGGTGACCAAGGGCGATGACTGCCATGAGTTCAAGATTTTCTGAACCGGCGAGGAGATTCAGGACTTTATCCCTGTTTTTCAGGATTTCACCGAGCCACACTCCCCCGAGCCCTATTGAATGAATATAGAGAAGCATGTTCTGAATACATGCCCCGACAGCCTGAGCATCCTTTGTCCTGTTATAACTTTCATCGATATCCAGAAAAACAGCAACTAATGTATTTGCATCCATTATGATTCTGGAATAATGGGTAAGTTCGGAGATCTGTGCCTTTAGTTCACGGTCCTTTATGACTGCAAACTTCCACGGCTGATTGTTCAGTCCCGATGGAGCCCACATACCGGCTACAATTATTTTATCAATCACTTCATCGGCAACATCTTCTTCTGTGTACTTTCTTATGCTTCGTCTTGTCTTTATGAGTTCAAAAGTATCCATTATCAGTTTCATTTCCCGTTCTGCATGCCGGAATTCTGTTTATTCATGAGAAGGTATTCTTTGATATAGTCATCCAGATCTCCATCGAGCACGGCATTTACATTCCCTTTTTCGAAACCTGTCCTGTGGTCTTTTATTAACTGGTAGGGCTGAAGTGTATAGGACCTGATCTGACTTCCCCATGCAATCTCTTTCTTCTCTCCTATTATTTCATCCAATTTTTCATCCTGTTCTTTTTTCTTGAGGGTGAACAGTCTTGCTTTGAGCAGCTTCATGGCAACTGCCTTGTTCTTGTGCTGGGACCGTTCGTTCTGACAACTCACCACAATCCCGGTAGGGTTATGAGTTATTCTTACTGCGGAATCGGTTTTATTTACATGCTGTCCACCAGCGCCTGATGCCCGGTAGGTGTCTATGCGGAGGTCGTCTTCATTTATTTCAATTTCGATATCGTCGGTTATTTCAGGGTAAACAAGAATGGCGGCAAATGATGTGTGGCGTCTTTTATTGGCATCAAAGGGGGAAATCCTTACAAGGCGGTGGACGCCGGCTTCACCTTTCAGATATCCATAGGCATACTGGCCACTGATGGTCAGGGTCGCACTCTTGATGCCTGCTTCTTCACCGGGCAGGAGGTCAACAACTTCCACCTTGTACCCCTTTTGCTCGGCCCAGCGCATATACATCCTCATCAGTATCTGAGCCCAGTCCTGGCTTTCTGTGCCCCCTGCGCCGGGATTTATGGTCATTATTGCATTATTTCTGTCTTCCCTGGCTGAAAGGGTGGTTTTGAGCTCCATATCGTCAAGCTCCAGCTCAAGGCGTTCTGCTCCCTGAGCGGCATCTTCGAGAAGAGAATCTCCTCCTTCCTCTTCCGACAGTTCGAGAAGAATATGAAGGTCTTCGTATTGTTTCTCAAGAGATTTGAAAGACTCGATGGAATTGTCGATGCCGGATTTTTCTTTCAGGATCTCCTGGGCATTGGCGGGGTCATCCCACAAGTTCTCTGCCAGGAGTTTTTTCGCTAATTTTTCGAGATGTTCCTGCTGAGAAGGAACATCAAAGATACCTCCTGAGGGTGTCAATCCTCACTTTGATATCATTCAATGTATCCTTCAGCTCGTCGTATGTGATCATTCTATATTCCCTCCTGGTGAAATTAATACGTATTATACCTAAATAAGGAAGGCATCTGCTACTGAGAAGAAAAGGAGTCCGGAGATGGTTTTTTTGCCGGGAAGATAGTCAGAAACGCGTTCTTAACAGATATGCTGAATATTGAAGCCCTTCCTCTTTCTTCTCGATAATCGGAGTTGGGACTGCTATCTTGACCTCGTCATTTTTTATTTCCACAAAACTTCTGGTTTCCATGACACCGTATATCAGGCCTCCCACTGTTCCTACGGCTAACCCGATCCCCAGCTTTGCGGCAAAATCATCCTGATCTGCGAGATAAATAGCACTGCCCAGCAGTGCACCGATCGCTGCTCCATAGAGTGCATCTCTGAACAAAACTTCCCCTTCTGTTTCCAGGGCAAAGGCAGAACTCTGGAAAATCAAAACAGACAGAACAGCAATTATGAATATTTTTTTCAGCATGGCATTACCTCTTTCTGATACTGTATTTATTCGTATAATTTAATTCGTTTTCTTCAGTGGCACTGTTTTATTCATCTTTTTCAGTGCAAGTCGTGCCGGTTCTGAATTGGGGTACTTTTCAACAAGTTTTTCGAGAACTATGGTGCCTGTCTTTTTATCTTTCAAGGCATAAAAGGCTAATCCCTGCTTAAGCATTGCTCCGGGAATCTTATCACTTTTGGGGTTCTTTTTGAAAAGCTCCTCATAGGCGAGGATAGCGTCTTCGTAACTACCGTCTATATAGTAACTTTCAGCTACCCAAAACCGTGAGTTATCAGAGTATTCATTTTCAGGGTATTTCTCAAGCAAGGAAATGAATTGTTACCTGGCCTGCGCAGTCTTGCCTGAACGGAAATCCTGATAAGCGGCCATATAAACGTCTTTCACCTTTGATTTCCGGGCTTGTTCATCTGTTCTTATTCCCTGATCTGACCTATAAACCTCGTTTGCCTTCTCCCCTTTATTATTCACCGGATGTTGCACATTTACAGGTGCAGTACTCTTTGTTTTTAACTCACTGACTTCAGATTCCAGGGCCGATAGTCTTGCAATCAGCGCTTCCTTGTTCTCATGCAATTCAGCAGAACTTTTTTCAGAAAAATAGCGGGACTCTTCAAACTGTCCCGTGAGTTTCTGAACTTCTCCCGTTAAATCCTGAACTTCAATCAACAGGTCTGAGACGGTTTTTGATGTTGCATTCTGTTTCTCTTCAAGCTCCCTCAACATCTGATCGAATTCTCTGGTCTGGCCGGGAAGTTGTGTTTCTATGCTTTTGGATTTTTTTTTGATTCCCTGGACCTCTGACTTTAATGTATTGAGTTCCCATGTCATTCTGCCGACTTCATCTGATGTTGCACAGCCGGTGATTCCGGAGAGCAAAAGGATGCAGAACAGCACTGGAAAAGCCCATTGTTCAGACCGGCCTCGAAACCGTCGGTTCATGACGTTTGTATTAAATAAGTGCATAGTTATTGGTATCCCTCACTCAGTGATGAGCCAGCCTTTAACGGAATCTTGATTGTACGCTGACAAAATGGGCCCTCCTGTTTTGTTGCCAGCAACGCTCATTTTGATTGGTGCACACAGGTTTTTCCTCACCGAACGTGATGACGATCATTCGTGCCGGAGAAATGCCTTGAGAAGCGAGATAGTTTTTTGCTGCCTTCGCTCTCTTCTCACCAAGGGCGAGGTTATATTCGTTCGTGCCCCTGTCATCGCAATGGCCCTCAATGACAATGTTAATGTCCTTGTTGTTGTTCAGGAATGCTGAGACAGCATTCAGGGCAGGTCGTGCATCAGGCCGGATATCAGACTTGTCGTAGTCAAAGAGCACATCTTTGAAAATTGATTTTGCCAGGTCCTCTGCGGATAGTTCACTTTCCGATATGCTGTCTTCTGCCGGTACAAAGACACTCTCCTCAACTACTTCTTCTCTCTCGAGCGTACCCGTTTCTTCAATAGATGTTTCTTCTGCCGGCATGGTCTCTTCTGCCGGTTTTGTGTACTTTTTTGCACAGCCAACTGCAAAAACAACTAAAAGGATTACTATGAATTTTTTCATGTGATCATTCCCTCCTGTTCAATATAGGATAAATTGTTTAGTTCAAATATGGAGACCACCTGGGCGCCGATGCCTTCATTTTTTTCGATGTTATTCTTTTCTGGTCATCGCCAAGCAGGTTCATTATATAAATTCCATGCTGGCCGTCTTTGTCCGAATCAAAGGCCAGGAACATTCCGCCCGGAGAAAACGAAGGGCTTTCATTATTGCCGTTGAATGTTATCTGCCTTGTTTCAGTTCCGTCAGATTTTACCATGAATATCTGATTTTTACCATTTTTTTGTCCTGTATATGCTATCCACTTGCCGTCAGAAGACCAGGAAGGAGATGTGTTGTACGAGCCCTCAAAAGTAAGTCTGCGTATATTTCGCCCTTCTGAATTCATAATATATATCTGGGGAGTTCCGCCGCGGTTGGATACAAAGGCTATCTGTTCTCCGTTGGGAGAGAAAACAGGTGACACATCAATACCGATGGCCCGGGTGAGTTTCTTGAACTTTTTCCCGTATATGTCTATGGTGTAAATTTCCGAATTTCCGTCCTTGGAGGATGAGAGAGAAATCAGATTGCCGGGAGATGTTCCTCCCACAAGGTTCAGCCCCTTTGAAGAAAAGAGGACCATCTCCCTGTATCGTTTTCGATTAAGGATGTACACTTTCCATTTCCTGTTTCTCTGCGATGCATAGAGCAGGAACCGCCCGTCCTGTGTCCAGCTGTGGCTTGATGTCAACCCTTTTGAGACAACTTTCACCGACCTCTTCCCGTCCCAGTCCATTGCGTGGAGCTCTTTCCTGCCGGCCCCCGCATTTACCAGGTATGACAACTTTGTCTCGAAGATCCCCTTTTTTTCAGTTACTACTTCATATATGGCATTTGAGATACGGTGGGCTACAGTGCGGAGACTTGTCTTTTGAGAGGCAGACAGTCTTTTCTTCA
>CALZGI010000025.1 GCA_945786855.1 Thermodesulfovibrionia bacterium
TCTGAAAAACCGGCACCCACAGTGGAGGGCAAAGCTGCAGAAAGCGCGAAACCTGCGGAAGCAACAAAAATTGCCGAGGTCACCGCACCGGCCATGAATACATCCGATAGGGGTGAAGCATTGTTTAAACAGCACTGTATCAAATGCCACAAGAATGGAGGGAATATTATCAGGCCTGAAAAGACCCTTCGGCGCAGCGACCTTGCGGCAAATAATATAAAAACTCCTGAAGACATAGTTCGAATAATGAGAAATCCAGGGAAGGGCATGATGAAGTACAGCGAAGAAAAAGTGCCTGATGATGATGCGAAAAAAATTGGAGAATATATCCTGAATGCTTTTGAATAGAACAACCTGAAGAAGCAGTGCTTCTCGATATCGACAGGCATTTTGTGCTGAAAGAATAAATGTAAGGACAAATATGAAATATAATAGACTCTTGCTTTTGCTCATCCTATTCATTGCTGCATGCCAGACAGTTCCCATAACGGGCAGGCAGCAGCTCAGCCTTATTCCGTCCAGTCAGATTATGTCTATGAGTTTTACGTCCTACAACGAGTTTCTGTCCGAGCATACTGTTATCAAGGACACCGAAGATGCCAGGATGGTGAAGCGGGTCGGAACGCGGATCCAGGCTGCAGTGGAGAGGTATTTTTCGGCGAATAACCTTTCCGACAGACTGAAGGGGTATAAGTGGGAATTCAATCTTGTAGACAGTGAAGAAGTGAATGCCTGGTGTATGCCCGGGGGGAAGGTGGTCATTTACACGGGGATTCTTCCCACGACAAAGGATGAAAAAGGGCTCGCTGTTGTTATGGGCCATGAAGTGGCCCATGCAGTAGCCGAGCATGGCGATGAACGCATGAGCCAGGGGCTTATTGCCCAGATGGGGGGAGTGGCGCTGTCCACAGCCCTTTCACAGCAGCCGGCGCAGACGGCCAATCTTTTTATGAAGGCCTATGGTGTGGGCACGCAGGTGGGGGTTCTTCTGCCCTACGGCAGACTTCAGGAATCTGAGTCGGACCACCTTGGACTGATCTTTATGGCCATGGCCGGTTATGACCCCCGTGAAGCCCCTGAATTCTGGAAGAGGATGTCGGCAGGGAAGAAGGGCGCCCCTCCTGAGTTCCTGAGCACCCACCCGGCTGACGAGACGAGGATAAATAACATTCAGAAGCTGATGCCGGAAGCTTTAACATACTACAGGAAGAGATAAGGGAAATGCCATGAAAAATATAGTGATGCTTTTTTTTGTATTTGCGATGTCAATATCTTTCTTGATCGCCTGCACTGCTTCAGACCGGCCTGCGGCTGTAGGGGGAGCAGCGAAAAAGGAAGATGTCAGGATGACGACAACTGCCGGGCAGCTAAAAGAGCAGGCCGCAGAGACAGTGTCTGCAGGTGAGGAAATGTTCATGCTGCATTGTGTCGCCTGCCACCGTGACGGAGGGAATATCGTGAATCCTCAAAAGACCCTGCATAAGCATGTCCGTGAGCAGAACGGCATAAAGACTGCAGATGATATCATTAAAATAATGAGAAACCCGGGGCCTGGTATGAGCACGTTTAATAAAACATATGTGCCCGATAAGGACGCAAAAGCAATAGCGGACTATATACTGAAAACATTTTAACCGGGCACTATCTGAGGCTCTGTCCGAAACAAGTATCTGTCATAATTTCATGAGTCTGCTGCGAAGCCGTCAAAATTTGAACTTCAGCAGCCGCACAGTTCCGCTGCCTGTTGTTTGTAGGACATCGCTTTCGTATCACTCACTGAGAGTATTCCGGCAATTGACGAAGGACGCATTTTTGCGAGGTCTTTCATAAGAATTATATTCTGGCCCATCAGGTTTCTTATCTGTTCCTCATGGAGCTCTGAAATGACCGTTATTGGGTACAATTTATTTTTCTCGATTATCTTTTGCAGGCTTTCCTTTTCGGGGTATCCCCAGCTCTTTATCTTCAGGCCGCTGCACTCGGCAAACCGGACAGCATCATCGCTGAAGCGGGCATTCGAAACAAGCCATCCAGTAATCGGCATGGAGCGGTGTTTTTTTTCCATGGCGGCCCGGAGGTCCTGAAAGCGGGCATGAACGTACAGAGCTGTTTTAACATCATGGGAGCCCTCGGTGCTGTTGCGGTATTTACACTCAACGAGGATTATTTCCCGTTTTCCCTCTGCATAAACATCTACTTCATGTTTCACGCACTTTCCTTCTAAAAAAATCCCGACGGTTACCTTGTAACCGCTCTCTTCCAGCAGTCTGCCGATATATTTTTCAAAGGGGTACCCTGTCGGCCCCAGTTTGTAGAGCGCTTCCTTCAGGGAATACCTGAAGACTGAAGAACGGTTTATTTTTCTCAAATAACGTTGGGCGAGCCGGAAAATTTTTCTTGTGCTCATCTGAGGCTTTATCCGGGGGATAACATTGTTGACAATTTCCTCAGCCTGTTGACTGTCCACACCTGCACGGACCAGTGACTTCAGTAATTTTTCGGGAGCAAATTTCTCAGTCTCACCGGAAGCTTTCGTGATCTTGATATTCATAGCGCATTTTTCCGTCAAGTTCTTCAATACTGCCGCGTTCATACGCGATAGAGCAGAGTATAACAGTTTTTGCACATGAACCATCTGGTATAATGTGGGATGTTTTCTCGGGCAGTGTAATAATTCATGAAACAGGAGGCGTCACGTGAGCGGAAAAAAAGAGAATATCATTGAGCAGACTGAATCGTTACTTTCAAAAGTCACCGGTACAGAGAAGGTTTTCCTCACGGGCAGGAGGAGCCGGGAGGCAGACCTGGAAAGTGCCGTCCGGATTTTTCTGGAGTTTCTCAGGGGATTCGAGACGCTGGTGTTTCCCGGTCCCTGTGTTACTGTGTTCGGTTCAGCACGGTTCGGTGAAGACCATCGTTACTATAAGCTTGCCCGTGAACTGGGCTCCGAACTGGCCCGCGCGGGGTACACCGTCATGACCGGGGGTGGTCCGGGAATTATGGAGGCAGCCAACCGCGGCGCAAAGGAGGCAGGCGGACACAGTGTCGGCTGCAACATTCAGCTGCCGAGGGAGCAAAAGCCGAATCCCTATGTTGACCGGTTTATCGAGTTTGAACATTTCTTTGTGAGAAAGACAATGCTCATTAAGTATTCATCTGCCTTTGTGCTGATGCCGGGAGGGTTCGGGACTCTGGACGAACTCTTTGAGGTGTCAACACTGATACAAACAAAGAAGCTAGAGGCATTTCCCATTATCTGTATGGGAGGCGCTTACTGGGAGAACCTTCAGACATTCTTCAGAGAGACCCTTCTTGCGGAAGGCACGGTGAGCAGCCCTGATGTTGAGCTCATTGTCAGCGCCGCATCTGTTGAAGAAGCGGTCCGGCATATCACTGTTAAGTGCCCTCCGGCAGTGTAGTCGCAGCCTGAGTTGTTCCTTTACGGTCCGACAGGAATGGGGGATCTACGAATAGGTGCAATAGTCAGGATTTGTCTTAACAGCAGAAGTAAGAACAACTATTGACTGTTGCCGTTTTACTTTAAAATTTCCAAGTACTAAATCCCAAATTACAAAAAAATACCAAGTTACAACGACCAAAGCTCCAAGCTCCTGATAATTCATTGCTGTTTATTTGTTGTTTGGAATTTTGTATTTGTAATTTATTTGTATTTTGGTACTTGTTATTTGGTGCTTGTTATTGTGGAGTCGAGAAAAGCATGTACAACTATTGTAATGCTTTTGGTATATAAGGACTATTTTATCTCTTAAAGATAATTAGAGCCACTTTCTCCGCTTAAACACCCAGAGTTCGACTATGGCAATTGCCACCAGCAGCAGGCTGACCACTGCAAAGGCCGTTTTACTCTCCGTCCCGGGAATGCCGCCTACATTGATTCCCAGAAGCCCGGTGAGAAGGCCAAGGGGCAGGAATATGGCGGCAACAATCGACAGGACATACATTGTTTTGTTCATTTGCTCTGACAGCCGGCTGTTCAGTTCCTCCTGAGTAATAGAGGCACGGTCCCGTGCTGAGTCAATGTCATCAATAAACCGGGCAGTCCGTTCCGCCCCTTCCCGGATGCGGACCCTGTCAATATCGCTTAACCATGAAATACGTTCATTCTGAAGCCTCGCCAGCACGTCACGCTGGGGAGACATGTATCGCCGGAGGCTTATCGATTGACGCCGTACATTGGCAAGCTTCGGGCGAAGTTCATAGCTTTCCGCGGTCAGGATAGTTTCTTCCAGTTCATCAACAGCATCATCAATTTCTGCAACTACATCACCCATGCGGTCCACCAGCCTGTTTGCCGTCATGACGAGAAAGTCTGCAGGCGAGGCAGGTCCTTTGCCGGTTATTATACTCTGATGTATATCATCAATGGCCATTACCTTCCGGTGCCGCATGCTGATAATTCGATGTTCTTCAAACCACATGCGAAGCGCCACCATGTCTTCGGGGTCTGCTCCCGGGTTGCAGTTAACACCGCGCAAAATCAGAAGAAGCGAATTCTGCGATGAGACGGCTCTCGGCCGCGTGTCCTCTGCAACAAGGGCCTCGCACAGGACAGGGTCAATCCCGCTTTCTTCAGCGAGCCATTTCTGCACCCTGTCGTCTGTATAATCGAGATGAAGCCAGAGTACTCCCTGTTCCGGCTTCCATGCTCTTATTTTTTTCCATTCAATGGGAGTACCGCCTCCCTTGCCGTCTAAAATATAGGAGAAAACCAGCCCGTCAGTGTCAGTCATATTCACCACCCCCTTCTTTTTTATGTTATTTTCACGCAGCTATTATCCAGTTTTCTTCTTTGCACGCGCAGTAAAGGAAACAGACTTCTTTTCGACTTCGTAATTGACTGCCACCATCCAGTCTGCATAAGCGGGATCGATCTCTTTTAATACCTGAAGAATTTCCTGCTTGAATGTGGTTTCTATGAGGCCGGTGCGGCCGGGCCAGAGACGGAACTTGATGCGGAGGAATTCCTTGCCGGAGCCTGTTTTCAGTTTTCCTTCAATTGAGGGGGCTGTAAGCACAATGCCCGGAAACTGCTCATGCACGGAGTTTATAAGAGCCGGGATAATATCTTCCATCCTCTTTGCAAGGGCGGGATCTTTGGAGAGAGTAATGTCGGTAAGGCACCGGACATATCCACTCGGATAATTAATGACATTTGCAATTGTCCTGTTCGGGATGAATACCTCTGCACCCATTGCATTGGTAAGGACGGTAAACCGCATGCCGATGCTTTTGACAATCCCGCTCTGCCCTGATATCTCGACCATCTCACCCACGTCGAATATATCGGAAAACAGGATAGTAAGGCCGGTCACCACATCCTGTACAAGCCCCTGTGAGCCGAAGCCGACGGCAAGGCCCACAATGGATGCGCTGGCGAAGTATGCGGTGAGCGACACGCCGAATTCCTTCAAGACGAGTCCCAGGGCGGAAAAATAAAGCACGAACACAACTATGCTTGAAACGAGACTCACAATGCTCTTGACTTTTGCAAATGACGCGCTCAACCTGGCAGCAAGGACCTTTGCGCTGAAACGTCGGACAAGAAGCACTATGAAGTGCGCTCCTGCAAGCAGTGCGAGAATTGTAACAATGCGGCTGAAACTGTTCATACCTGATGGCATATTTATTCCCTGAAGAAGATTATATCTAACTCTGCGAAAAAAAAAATAGCAATAATTATAACCACAGCATGCATAAATCCGATGGGTACATCGAAAATTTGGAAAAGGGGATCTCATGGAAATGATGTTTATCGAAAAATCTCCCCTGCCCCCTCTTTACCAGAGAGGGCAGAAAAAGTGTCTTGGGTAAAAGAGTAATTTTCAATTTGATGTAACGGAAAAGGAAAGGCTTACATGCCTGAATGAGGGATATGAATCTCCGGCAAAGTATGATAGAATGCCGTAAAATACCTGAAATCATAAGCGTGAAATGTGGAAACCATTATGAAACACAATAGATTCCTGCTAATATCCGTACATGTTGTGATTGCCTCCGTTCTGCTTCTCCTCTCTCCTTATCCCGCTCCGTCTGGACAACAGAAAGAACTGCTGGTCGCGACAAAGGAGGCCCCTCCTTTTTCGATGAAGA